>CBIMUR010000069.1:0-4225 GCA_966247155.1 uncultured bacterium | reverse complement strand
TGCCGGTAATGCCGGAGCATCATAACATTGTCATCTTCGTCTATCGCGACGCAGTTCACCCAATCATTAAGCTCAAGAACGTAATATCTGCCAACTTTTCCACCCTGCGGTGTCGTGCACGCGTCTGCACGGAGTTTCAAAAACCGGTCGTTGACGATATATTCCGAAGCGTCGATAGTCCACGTCGGCAAGCCTGCATCCGTATTCATTCTGCTAGTATACCACCTACGGGAGGCGGCCGTAGGCGTTTCATGGTACTATAAAGGAAACACAGGAAAACCCGCATGGAAAAACCCAAAATCTACACGATGAGCTTCGCGAGAGTCTACCCCCTTCTCGTCGCGAAGGCAGAGAAAAAAGGCCGCGCCAAAGCCGAGGTCGACGAGATCATCCGCTGGCTGACCGGCTACAGCCAAGACGCGCTGGAAAAGCAGCTCGTAAAGCGAACCGACTACGAGACGTTCTTCACCGAAGCGCCAAAGCTCAACCCTGCGCGCACCTTAATCACGGGAATGATTTGCGGCGTGCGAGTGGAAAATATCAAAGAGCCGACCATGCGGGAAATCCGCTATCTCGACAAGCTGGTCGACGAGCTGGCGCACGGGAAAACTATGGGAACTATTTTCCGCAAGAGGTAGGTGCCGGCTCTCTGTTTCTCGGCATTTTACGACATGAATATAATAAGCAACGGACACCTGCCCGAAGCATCAGCAGCCCGTGTGTTAGACTAGTCTTATGCCAAACATGGAGTATGTTTCGGGGCGCAAAGATAGGCCCCCAATTGATAAAGGGTGGGCGCGCGAGCTCGCCCAGGCATGCGCCGAGCTTGAGTTACCGCATGATACGCCCACCGGCTGTGGCATAAAAGCTGTTGCTATCATGTCTTTTTTACGGCTGCAGGGCGTTCCGCGCGATGATATTCACGCGACTTTGGCGTACGTGCCGGATTTTTCCGCCGAGGGCATCACCGCCGCGGAGACAGAAAAACGCGCGATGTGTTTTCAGCAGTCGTCCCGTACGTTTGCCGAAAGGCTTAAAACCGGAATAGGCGTTGTTGATACGGACGCAAATGCGGTAGAGTGGCGCGACGTACGCATGGCTGAAACCGAAAAAGATGGCAATACGTACGTAAAAGTGGAGCGGCTAGCGCCCGTAGCCGAGCGGGCAATCCGCGCCGGGAGCCACCTCGCTAACCTTCTTAACCGCAACACATGGATGCTCTCCCCTCCCGGCCAAAATATCTATATGTGCAACCACACGGCGGCGGGCCTGGGAGATGACACAGTGATCGACCCGGGGTATAAAAAAGACGGGCCACTTTCAATAGAAGAATGGCGCGAGTGTACAGAGTTTCCTGGGGCGGTGCTTTTGTCGAGCATGCCCGCAGGGAGCGCGGTCCCCTTTAGTGCGCACGCCGATTTGATGTTGCCAGACCAGCGTCGCCGCTACGATGCGTTGCTGGCGAAAAACGGGGTAACACTGGAAACCGTTCGCGGTAATTTGCCAGCCTACCAGGCGGTGATGACGGAATTTATGAACTTGGGAAACAGCGTACCATGGCAAGATGATCCGAGCGCAACTATCGCGCAAAGGGTCAGCTGGTCTAATGCAGAAACCATGCTGGCGGGCAACAAGGCTTACGAGCTACGGCCAGACGAGGAATGCAAAGAAAGGCTGGATTCTATGATTGCACAGCTGGCGCTTGCCATGACGTACCAGCGGTGGCTGGAGGAGACGGAAACGGTGCCTTTACGCGCTTAGGGTCGTACACGGTGATGGTTTGCTCTGAAGTTTTGCGAGCTTCGATTCCCTAGGCGCCAAAGGTAAGGTTTTCAAGACGCGCAAAAACATCTTTGCGGTCTATTCCTAGGTGCCAGGCATAGAGGAAATCATTTGACGCCACGATATGCTCTTTCCAGTCGAGGCCAAGCAAACGGGCCGCGTTTTGCACGGCCTCACTGCTTTGCCCTTCAATCTCAAGATAATGAGGAAGTTCAGGCCACGTTTCAAGCTCAACCAGCGTCCCGTCGGGCATCTTCCATGTCTCACGCTTATTCTCTTGGTAGCCAGTTTGCGTCAAGCCGGCGCTTAAAAGAATCTCACGTGCCGTTTCAAAACTATCCACGGTGGACTCGTATTCTTTTTGGGAATCAATTTTACCATCCTCCGCATGCTGCTTGGCGCTGAGCGTCACCTTGTCGCCCTCGTCCCGGACCCGAACGTACGTGCATGACATACCAGGATTTTTATCGCGCGAGAATACGCAGCGTCTCATTAAACGCTCGCCCTTCTCAAGCACCGCCCCTGCGCTTTTAAGTTTTACGCGCATTTCATCAAGGTTGATAGGAAAAAACTTCACTTCGTATTCAATGGGAGCATCCTGCATGGAACAATAATAGCAGGTTAGAACGACTAACAGTTGCGATTATTTTCTGCAATATCAGCATAATCCTAGAAAGGCCTTAGTGATACTATTTGGCAAGGATGTTTCTACCCTCCGTCTGCACGTCCCTGCAGTCTTCTGATGAGGCTTCTTTGTATGTCTAAAATCTGCTCTACCTCGCTCTTGGGGGCGAGCGTATCGCTAAATTTATCTTTTGTAATGATGAATTCTTGTTTCACGACGTCGTAATGCCTATAAGTATTGGTAAAAATCTTTGGCGAAAACGCGAACGTTCTGCTTTTTTCTTCGTAGTCAAAAACGTACCCCGCTGTGCCATTTACCCCTTTGTACGTCCAAAGACAGGGGTCTGCTACTTCGTCTTTTGCCTCATAGGCCAATGCCATAAGCGCGCGCCTTGTCTCTTCTGATAAGTACGCGTAATCGCTTACAATTAACTCTTCGAGCCGTGCCTGGCGTTCGTCCAGGGGGTAAAGGAAGTACCGGCCGTATGAATCTTCAGAAAAATCAGTAAAACACGCTGCGATTGTCTGCCAATGGCGCTTCCAGGCTTGCTGGTACGCCACTAAGCGCGCGGCGTCCTTTGGGCTAAACGGCATGGCCGCGGGCCGCTCGTCCATTTCAAGTGCCGTAGGTCCGCGCCGCCTGGCAGCAATCCCGTGAGCCATCAAGATATCACGCGCCACCAATGTAGCAGTATTATGAAAAAAATTTACGTATTCAGGCTCGGACATGTTTATCGGCTCTCCTTTCGTAAACAACGAGAACGATTCAAGCGGGCACTCATAGAGCTGCAAATGAAAGTGAAGCGGCAGATAGCTCGTGTTAAACGGTGCTTTTGGGTGCGCGTCGTTCGGGCCGATGTGCTGGAACACAAACCCATAGCGGGGGATATGGCCGTCATCAAGCGCCGTCTCTCGCAATGCTGCAAGCGTAGTTATGGCACCATTTAGCAGATTACTTAGCACCTTGGGCGGCAACTCATCGACAGTCCTCACTATTTGGCTACTGTCATATTTCGGCAAAAGTGTGATGAGCGCCTCGTACGGTACTGAGGGGATCGTCTTAGGGTAAAGAGCAAAAGAATAGCAACTATCCTGCCACACCTCGTAAGCAAGGCCTTTTTCGAAAAAATCACCCAGCCCAGCCCCGCAGAGCTCGCTAAATGTTGCCGTATCCATGCCGCCAGGGACAGCGAACTTGGGTAAAATTCGTCTTGAGGAGTATGTTGGGATAAAATTTGTCATTGTTATATCGCGGCGTGCCACGTAGACATACAATATATGTCTACTTTATCACAACAATTCGCAAATGGTGAAGGGGGTTTTATGAAAGTTTTAAACTTATTCTCTTTAGTATTAGCGACAAAGAAAATATGTGATTAAGAATATTTACAATTAAAACTCAATTGACACATGCCGCAACACTACCTATAGTCATAACCATGACCCAGCATGAAAAATACAAAGTACTCTACCCGGGCTATCCCGTACCAGATGAGGAGGCATTTCGCTCCTTGCGAGATCGTTTTACGAGCCCTCCAACCATACAAGGCGAGGAAACCTCAAAATGGACGCATGGTGATCTTGTAGAGTATCTGTTAAGCCGTACGGAGATCACTTCACCTCCAATGGAAGTGATTGGGAGTGTTAGCGAAGCGGACAGGGAAGGCTTCACGCGGCGCCTAGCCGACGAAAAGCGGAGCGCTACCATCCACCTACCTGAGAGTGACTATGCCATTCCTCCATGGGCAACTCACTTCGGTGGTACCATTCTCAAAATTGTCGCGCATGAGCACGCTACCAACCCTCGCGCCGACGAGCA
>CBIMUR010000068.1:0-4230 GCA_966247155.1 uncultured bacterium | reverse complement strand
AATCGGCCGGTTGCCAACGGGCAGCATGCATTTCTCAATCGCCTTGGTAATAGGCAAGCGGCGCGTCCCCCACCCCGCAACGGGAATAATAGCTTTCGTAATCATCTTTCCAGTGTACTAAAATCCATACGGAATTTCACGCTATATCTGCCCGCCGCTATAGAGAAATAGGATGATAATGATGAGCGACAGCATCCCGGCCGCCTTTGCCGCCCCGTGGTGGCGGTACCAGCTTTCACGCCGCGTTTTTGGCAGCTTACGCCGGTAAACATGCGCTGTCAGCGCCACTGCTAATGCCACCAAAAGCACCAGTAGCGAAGCGAACACTGCTGGCGTCATCGACTGCAAGGCCACGCCAAAGCGCGCCGCGGGGCCAACTGCCTGGTGTGCGGGCGTTTCCATGGCCACCGCGCCAAGCGCCGCCGGCGTAGCAGCCGGCTCCCCGTACAGCGCCACGATCAGCGTCGCCGGCCTGCCTTCCAGCGTGCCGTCCATTACCGCGAACCCAACGTCGCTATAGCGGGCTCCCAGGATATTCTCGCGGTGCGCGGGCGACGACATCCAGGCCGTCATCGCCGCGTCGGCCGTCCGGAAGTTTTTCGCCAGGTTCTCACCTGCCGAGGCATAATTGTACCCGGCCATCCCCAGCCAATGCCACGGCGTCGTACCGTCCGGCGCGGTATGCGCCCAATATTGCTGGGCAAACATGTCTTTCGCTTTCATGAAAGCCGCTCTGGAAAGCTTGTCGCTCATATTTAATGGCGGCAACTGGCGCTTGGCACGCTCGGCGTTGGTATCTGCCAGCAGTTTATGCGCCGATACGAGCGCCTTCGTGCCAAGCACCGACCCTGCCGCCGGCAAGCTGTACGCCGCCTGCAAGCCAACCACCAGCGCCAGCACCACGGCCAGCCCGTACCGCCGGGTCAAGTGCGGCCGGTACTGGTTGGCGCCATGCGGCACGAACGTCAGTTTTACGTGGCGGCGGATAGTCCGTTTCAGCCGTGAGAGCCGGGTGTTTTTTTGTTTTCGTTTCACGCGTGCCTCTAGTATAGATAAGTTTTGCAAAAAAAGCGAGAGATGGTTTTATATGCGTATAAAATATGTAGCTTATACTACCTCGGCAACCTTGCGGCGGCGTACGCTCGCCACCGTTGCCCACGCGCCCGCTGCCACAATAGCGGCAATCAGCGCCCACCAATACCATGCGACACCGAACACTTTCCAGCCACTCTCAGTCGCGGCGACCACCGGCAATTCATCTGGTTGTGCCGGTTCTTTTGCCGTCTCCGTACCAAGCACCGCCGTATCATCCGGCTTCTCCTTTGGTTCCGTCGCGGTAAACGGCGCCGTGGTACCGGCAGCGAACGTGCGCGGAGCTATAAAGCGCGGCGCGGAAGGACTTTTAAGCGATGCCGTCGCTCTCATGCTTTTCTCTTCGCTCGGCAGGTAGGGGCGCGCCGTCACGGACAATACCGCGGGAGCACTCTCATTCCCATACGCGTCGGCCGCAACCACCGTGAAGGTATACGTGCCCGCGACCACCCTGTCCTTTGGCAGCTCGTACGTCCAGTTGCCATTTTTGTCGTAAGAAAGCGGCATGGTCATGGAAAGCTCGCCGTCATCCTGCGTTAGCTCCAGCGTTTTGAAATCGCCCGTGACCTGCCCCGCCAGCGTAATCGCATCGGTGCTCGCCATAGGGTGTGGCGTGCCGGTGGAATGGCCCGTCACGGCCGGCGGCGTATGGTCGATGGTGAACTGCGCGTAAACGGGGGTTGATTTGTTGCCAGCCGCATCTGTTGCCCACACCCGTACAAAGTACGTCCCGCTCGGCAAATCGCCGATAGAAAGCTCACCTATCACGCCGTTGTTAATGGCTGTGTGGCCGCCGATGACAGAATTGCCAATGGTGTTCTTTTTGTTCTCGTCCAGCCGCTGAAAACGGTATTCGCTAATGCCATTCGGGTCCACTATGCTGCCGCGCAGCGTGAGCGTGTTGCCACCCACCGTTGGGTTGCCCGCCGGCGAGCTGAGCGTCACCGTTGGCGGCTGGCTGTCGTACGTAATGTAACAAATGTCGCTCCAGGCCGATTTGTTACCCGCGTCATCGACCGCCCGGACTTTAAAGCCCGATTTGCCGTCTTCCGTCGGCACCCAATTGTGCTTGTACTGGGCCGTCGTAAATTTCTTCTCGTTTATGCCCACTTTGCCATCAGCATTGTACGAGGTGTACTCGTAGTGATTGAAGTCGGGCTCCGCGTTTGCGTCCCATGTGGGCCACACCGTTTGCGGCGTCACCACAGGAACAGGGCTGCACGGTAGCACTTCGCCGTCATCCTTTGCCACACGCCGCAGATTCGTTGGCACCGCCGGGAAAGCTCCGCTATTTGATGTTCCTTTGGTGACGTCCGCGGCGGCACGCACCACGAACGTATCGTCACCATCGGCAACACGGGCGTAGCTTTTGCCAGCCAGGAGAACGCCATAATCCACCGAGTCGGCCTCTACGCCAGTCGAAGCCGGGCCGGTCATCAGTTTCAGCGGCTTGCCGTTCGCGTTCAGCGGCAACGAAACCGTGCTTTCCACCACGTAGAACTCGTGGGCGCCAAGGCTCGTGCCACCGGGAATATTATTGCCAAACTTTTGCGTCCCCCGCATAAGGCGCCAGCCACCGATATCCACGGCGTCATCCGAAGCGTTGTACAGCTCGACCCATTTGTTAACGCTGCCCGTCGCCGGCGCCACCTCGTTTATCACGACGCCACTGCCCGCCAACGCGCTCACCATCCGCCCCGACACGAAACTATATGCCGGTTGCGCCACTAGCGCGAAGCCTGCAAATAAAGCCAACAGCAGTCGAACTTTCTGTGACGGCGCACGCCGGATCCGTAATCCCAGATGGTAACCCCCGCTCCCCTACACTCCACATGTAGTGTTACTTGATTGCTTCTATTGTAACATGGAGGCTTAGTTGGTGCCAAGCTGAGAGCGGGCTTGCAGCTCGTCGATCCTGTCGTGACCAAGGCCGTAATAGTGGGCGATTTCGTGCCAAAGCGTGCGCTTTATCTGTTCGAAAAGTTCCGCGTCATTTTTTACAACGCGCAGTATGGAATGTTTGAAAAGCGTGATTTTGTCGGGCAGCATCCCCGACCAGCCGTTGCCGCGCTGCGTCAGCGGCACGCCTTCGTACAGCCCCAGCAGCAGATGGTGGTTGTCGATGTTCATCTTCACCCTTTGCTCTTCGGTCGGCTCGTCCTCGTACACGATTGCCACGTTGTCGAGGCCCTTTATGTATTGCTGCGGCAGCTCGTCCATAGCACGGGATATCAGGGCATCAAATTGTTCGTCGGTGAGCTCCATCATGATAGTTCTAGCTTACTATAAAAAATATAGTAAATCTACTCGTCTTCCGAAAATTTAAACCACTCCGGGTCTTTTTTAACCTCGGACACGACCGATTGCCAGTACTGCGACAGCTGGCCTTCATCAAGTCCCTCGTCAAGCGAGACGATCGCTTCGGGCTCTTCCTGTTCCGCTAAGATTTCCTCGCGCAGGCCGCCGCCAAGCGGGTCGATTTTTTTAAATGAAATGTGGTGGCTGAATAATGACATGTTTGTTTCTGTTGGTTGGTAATATTTACATTTAAGCATAAAAACTATAAAAAGTCAATAAGCCCGTAATACCCCACAACCTCCGCTACACAAACAAAAAGGTAAACAGCGGCAGCTGTTTACCAACCAAAAAGCAGATGCCAAACTGGTAGGTGACAAAACTCAATCCAGAAAGGAGGCATCTGCTATGCCCTATACTAGCAACCCATTCATCCACCGAGCAAGAGGCCAGGCCATCCTGGCGGTCCGGCGCGGTGCGTCGGTTGCCGCCACCGCCCGGCAGTTTGGCGTCCACCGCACCACGTTGCACGCCTGGCTCCGCCGGGCACCCCGTGACCTGCGCGGAGGTGTCCCCACAAGGAGTAGTCGTCCACATGCGCCCCGCAGCATTTCTCAGGATGTCGTGGCAGCCATTGTTGCCGAGCGTCTCGCTCACGGCCGCTGTGTCGAAGTTATCCATGCCATGCTGCTTCGCCGCGGCATCCAGGTCGGACGCTCGACCGTCTACCGCACACTCAAGCGACAGGGACTCGTGCATGAACCGGGCAGGTGGAAGAAACGCCATAGCTACCCCGCTCGCCCGGTAGCTGACGCCCCTGGTAAGCTCATCGAAATGGATACC
>CBIMUR010000067.1:0-4249 GCA_966247155.1 uncultured bacterium | reverse complement strand
TCGGTCATCTTCACGAAAGACACCACGCTCATCCTTATAAAATCAAAGAAGAGCATCAAAGATACTTCTTGGGTGGCGTACGCTAGCACGCTTCGCTGAAACCGGGTGGCGAAAGAAAACGGGCGCTTCCTGCCGCGCCCGTGCCACTAGTGAGATTCTTTGTATTGCTTGATCGACTGCGCGACCTTGCCGTCATCTTTGAGGTTTTCGTAAAACAGCATCTGGTCTTTACTGATGATCATTTCGTCTTCCGGGCCATGAATTTCATCGCCCAGCTTTATGAGCTGCACGTTGTTTTGGTCGGAAGAAGTAGCCTGCGGATTCTTAGAAGTATCGCTGCCGCCCGACGATTGCTGTGACTGCAGGTAGTATACCTCCGTCAGCTTCATGTAGCCGCCACTGGCCGGCTGCAGCTTGCCGAAATACACCTGGCCATTGGTAAAGAACACGGCCTGGTACTTGCCACTGTCAATCGCCGGCGCGCCGGCACTCATCTTCGACCATGCCAGCCAGCCGCCCACCGCTAAAATAATCACGATAACGGCTATGACAATCGGCCACAGAAAACGCTTTGAAGATTTCTCCTCTTTCGGAGTATAACGCGGTGCGGCGGTGCGGTGCGGGGGTTTAGGTTCCTCTTTTTCCTCCAACGGCCGGCGCGCTTGCTCGGGCCTCGCCGCAGTCCTTCTCTCTACCGGTCGCGTTGCGCGCGGTCCCACATCCATGTCATTTCTCCAATTAGCTGGCTATCCTTGTGATTATCATAGCATAAGAAATATCTCATGTTCAATCCGGCCGGCGAGGCGTTATAATTAACTATATGAACGCACTTAGGAAATCCCGCCATGGAGGCTGACACGACACCTCTCGTTATCGTCATTACGCATTTTATTAACCTGTTCGCCATTATTTTGCTTATCCGTAGCGGGCTGCACATACTGGCCGACCACCCCATGCTGTACTGGACCGACCACACGCGCCGAAATAACTACTGGCTGAAATTTGGCAAAAAGAAAATGCCTAAAGACAAGCTATGGACCGCCCACGACGAGGCCGAGCATATCGGCCACTACGCGCTGCCCGGCGGGGCCCACAAAGAGTTCGGCATGGCGCGCAACTGGCATTTCATTGGGGCGACCATATGGATGGTGACCGGCGCGGTATACTATGGATACCTGCTTTTTAGTGGTGAATGGCGGCGGCTCATCCCGACCAGCTGGAGCGTTTTCCCGGACGCGCTGCACGACCTAGTAAATTACCTCACGTTCAATATCCCGCCGGAATCAGCCTTCAACCCGTACGACTCCTTGCAGCAGCTTACCTATGCCGGGGTCGTGTTTATCTTGGCACCGCTTATGATCCTCACGGCGCTTGCTATGTCGCCGGCATTCACCAACCGTTTCCCACGCTACACGCTGCTTTTTGGCGGCCGGCGCCAGGTCGCCCGCAGCCTGCACTTTTTAGGCATGGTTGGTTTCTCGGCTTTTATCATCGTGCACGTCACTATGGTGGCGCTGGTTTATTTTTACCGCAACGTCAAGCTGATTACCTTTGGCACGACAGACGTTGACCTCGCGGCCGCGCTTACGGTTTTCCTGGCGGCGCTGTTATTTTTGTTGGTGTTCAACGTGGTCATTACCTACTTCACGCTCAACCACCGCGTGGGCGTCCGCAAACTCCTCGTTAGCATGCTGAGCCCGATCATCCATGGCATATTCGGCAGGCTGAAGCCGCGCAAGCAATACAAAAAAGAGGATATCTCCGAATTTTTCCGGGTGAACGGCTATCCGCCCGAAACCGAAGAATTTAAAACGCTGGCCAAAAATGATTTCAAGGATTGGCGGCTGAAAGTAGAAGGTTTGGTTGAAAACGAGCTGGAGTTGTCGCTTGATGACATAAAAACGCTGCCATACCAAGAGCAAATCACCAAGCACATCTGCATCCAGGGCTGGAGTGCCATCGGCGAATGGGGCGGCACGCCAATGACAGAGATTTTGCGGCGCGCCAAACCATCTAAAAAAGCGAAGTACGCCGTGTTTCATGCCTACGACGTGGATGGCGACGGCAAGCCGTTTTACGAGGTACTGCGCATTTCAGATATGAAAGACCGGCAGACCATTTTGGCATACGAAATGAACTGGAAGCCACTCAGCCTAGAGCACGGCGCGCCATTGCGCCTGCGCGTTGAGCGCAAACTCGGCTACAAAATGGTGAAATATATCCGTTCAATAGAATTCGTGGAGGATTTCAAACACATCGGAGCCGGCCGGGGCGGCTACCGCGAAGACAATGTGATGTTCGACTGGGAAGCGTCGATTTAGCCTGCGGCTAGTAGTTTTGCTCGGTGTAGTTCGGGAACTCGTCGCGCTTGAACTGCTCGGGCGGCAGGCCATTGTTTATCAGCGCCGCGCCCAGCGACTGTACCATTGGCTCGGGGCCAGAGAGATACACGAGCGACTGGTTGAGGTTTGGAACTACTTCCGCCAGTTTTTCGGCGGTCAGCACCTCGCCGATAACGTACTTCACCGCAAACTCCGGGTGGGCGGCCGACCACTGGGCAAACTCGTCTTTGAACGGCACGTCTTCGGTGCGGGCGGCGTACACCAGCCTGGCGCCGAGCGGCTGGCCGTCGTGGGCGCGCTGCTTCAGTATGCTGTAGTAGGGAGTCACGCCAATGCCTGCCGCCACGAAAACGACTGGCATCTCCGTGTCTTGCCACACGAAATCACCGTCAGGGTTTTCAATCAGCTGCAATGTCGTACTACCTTCTTCCAGCTGCGATAGCGCCTGCTTGAACGTGCTATCCGTCACGCGGGTCGTGATTTGCACGATCCCCTCGTATGGCGCGGCCGAGTTGGTAAACCAGCGTTTTGTCCCTTCTTCGTCGGGGTTGTCGTGCGGCAGCTCTACCCGCACGTACTGCCCGGCCGTATATGCCAGCGGCTCGGCGGGCTGAAAACGGAATGCCCAGACATTGTCGACCAAGTGCTCTTTGCTCACAAGCGTTAAAATCATTTCTCCTCCTTTTTTCTTTATAATAGCACCTTTTGCTTGACGCTGCCTCCATAGTGCGATAATATTTAACCATATGGTTGAATATACATTGAGCTTAGACGCCATTTTCGGTTCGCTGTCCGACCCGATCCGCCGCGATATCCTAAAACGCGTCATGGAGTGCGAGCTGAACATCAGCGAAATCGCCGCGCCGTACGCCGTATCCCTGGCAGCCATTTCCAAACACTTAAAAATCCTCGAACGCGCGCAGCTGATCACCAAACGCAAATATGGAAAGGAGCACTTCGTGACGATCTCGCCCGCCGCGTTGCAGCAAGCCGACGAATATATAAACCAATACGCCTCCCTATGGAACGGCCGGTTCGACCGGCTGGAGGCATTCATAAACGAAGGAGAACGACATGGATAAAACCAAAGTGACCAAAGATTTCGAAAACAACACGCTGATAGTAGAGCGTACTTTTAACGCCCCGCGAAGGCGCGTATGGGACGCCTACGCCGACAAAGACCAGTTCGCGCAGTGGTGGGGACCGGAAGGCTGGGAAACGACCGTCAAGGAATTCGAGTTCGTTCCGGGCGGGAAAAACCACTACGGCATGAAGTGTGTTGATGAAGCGCAGGGCGAATGGTTTGGCAAAACATCTTGGGGCATGATGGTGTTCGAAGAGGTAAACGAGCCGAGCAGCTTTACCTACAAAGATTACTTTACCGATGAAAACGGCGCGCTGAACGAGGACATGCCGGTGATGGTAATTACCATGGAATTTACCGAAAATGACGGCAAGACCACGCTAGTATCGCGCGGCGTCGTGGAATCAAAGGAACAGCTGGAAGAACTGGTAAACATGGGCATGATCGAGGGCCTTTCAAGCACGCTCGACAAGCTCGAAGCGTTCATGGAAAACGCGCAGTAGTCCCCTTCGCCAACAAAAATTCCCACGTGTACACGTGGGAATTTTACTATCCTAGATAATAACCTGGTGGCGTACCTGGCTCGGGCGGCTCTTCAGTATCTGTTGGTGGGTCAAGGAACTCTCCCGCGTCTCGCATGTTTTGAGCCACCTGGTGTTCGCGCAACAAATACAAGGCCGCGAGCGCACCTTCGGTCAGCTGAGTACAGGCATCCGGGTCTTGGGCTATATGCAGCACGTAAGGCGCCTCGCCGTTAACGCGCGGCGTAGAAATAGTAGTACCACGCTTTATGTAGTGCGACATAGTACCTTCTTGCTCGTTA
>CBIMUR010000066.1:0-4254 GCA_966247155.1 uncultured bacterium | reverse complement strand
GAGTGGCTGCAGCACCAGCACGCGGCTACGGGAAAGCAGCGGGGAAATCACCTCGAAACTGGGGTTTTCGGTGGTGGCGCCAATGAGGGTAATGAGCCCGCTTTCCACGTGCGGCAAAAACGCGTCCTGCTGCGCCTTGTTAAAGCGGTGAATCTCATCGACGAAAAGAATGGTGCGCAGCTGCAAGTTCCAGTTTTGCCGGGCATGCTCGATCACTTTTTCCACGTCTTTTTTGCCGCTGGTGACGGCTGAAAGCTCTATGAATTCCGCGTTTACTTCCCCCGCGATAATCCGCGCCAAGGTGGTCTTGCCGCTGCCCGGCGGCCCCCACAGTATGAGGCTGACCGGTTGCTTGTTCTTCACAATCTGCCGCAAAATTTCACCACTTCCAAGCAAATGCGACTGGCCGATTACCTCGTTTAGCGTAGTAGGGCGGAGCTGCTCCGCGAGGGGAATGGAATGGTGCATAACTCACGACCTATTATATCAACCAAAGCCAACCGGTGACAGGGGCCAATATAATTGACATTATATACAAACAATGATATAATAATATGGCTGCCTTTTGAGGTGGCGCAGCTTAAAAACCAACGAGCTTTGGAGGAGCCATGCGTTACGACACGCTCGCCACGATTGCCCGCAAGGAGATGGAAGAAATCCGTCATATCCCTGTGAGGGAGGTAGTGGAGGAGTATGCTCTCAATACGGTTTCCGTGGCGAGAGGGAGCGTCGGGTTCGTGCGACCCCGGTTCCGGCTAGACATCAACCGGCCGGAGTACTGGCACGACGGGCATGACGCCCGGGTTGGCTATGTGGCCGTCCGGATCGGTCTGTCCTTTGAGGCGGCCGAACGTGCGCTGAGCGCGTTCTTCGCTTACGCGCCACGCGTGGGCGAACATGTTATGCGCACGGACGAGCGAGGCTGCTGGGGGCCAACCATCGAAGCCCTTCTGCGTACTGCTCAGGCGGCAGGATCGCAGTGGACTGAGGTGGTGGCCTACATCGCCGAGCGGTGGAGCCCCGCGTGGCATCTGGGAGAAGAGTTCTTCTGGATCCAGGAGCGGTGGAGCTACGACCGCCACTGCATGAGGCTTACCGGCCTCTCGCGGAGGCGCTGGCGCTACTGGCACCTGTGCTTCAACTTGGCCCGGTGGGGAGTTAACCCCTGCTGGCTCCCCTTCAGCGTGCTGAAGGGGATAGACGGCTTGTCGCCGCGTGCTTTCCGTATTGCGCGTGCTATTTTGCGTGCGTACAGCGAAGAGAGAGGGAAGATCGAGGCAGAAGAATTCTTCAACCGTCTTGCGGGATACTTGCGAGGCGACACGCCGCTCTCCCATCTCATGGGATACCTCTCGCACGGCGACGTCTGGAAAGTTTGGCACAACTACGTGCCGAAGGATCGGGCGGTGCGTGAGCTGGACGAGTGGCTTGTCGCTCATTTGGCCATGAAAAAGCGCACCCAATACTTCCTCCGGCTCCTGCGGAGACTAGAGGAAGCTGAAGAGCACGACGTGCTAGCCGCTGCGCGCCTGGCCCTATGGCTGGGTGACAAGGCGGAGCCCTTCGTCCGCAAGTCCGGCCTGTCCGTGCACGACGCGGGCATCAACTTGCCCGATGGAGGCGTGACGGAGGAGAAGGTTCGCTTTCTCTTCCGGTACGCCCACCGGGCGGCTGACGCTGCGCTCGTGACCGCGCGGTGGGACGACATCACTCAGATGCTCAAGGAGGCGGATGGGGGGGTCCTTCTCGCGAAGGGCGGCCTCGAACGGGGCCTGCAGATCCTTGCGTCATTCGTGTACGCTGGAGTGAAAAACGTGGAGTTCGCTCGTGTCGCCGCTGAGTGTGGCGTGAGCGATTACGGCTTCGCGCAGTACCAGGATCGTTGGATTAGGGGCCTGGAAGGGCTCAAGCTCCAAACGGTGCCTGCTCCACGACTTCAGGAGGTGGAAGAGCTGCGGCTCGTCCAGCTCGGCAAGGGCGACCCGCGCGCATTGTTCGCCGGCGTTTACACAGGATGCTGTCAGCATCCTGGCGGAGCTGGCCGGACCTGCGCCTGGCATGCCCATGAGTCTTCGGACGGGGCGATCTGGGCCGTCGAGCGCCACGGGCGTATCATCGCTCAGGCGTGGGTGTGGCGTCATGAGCGCAACCTCGTGCTGGACTCGGTCGAAGCGACTGCTTCGGTCGGAAACGACACGCTGGCGGTGGTGAAGACGCTCTTCACTAAGGCAGCAAAGGGTGCCCTTAGTCGTCTCGGTATCGAGCGAGTGTACGTCGGTACCTCATACGGTGCCGTGCATTGGCACGAGTTGCCGAGCCGTAGCCGGCCATTTCCGGCTCCGACAGCCTACGACGACAGCCACTCCGTGTGGTTGATCGCCGGAGAGGAGAAGGAGTGAATCGAGAAGACGTGCTCGCCCACCTGCGCACGGTTGAAAAAGCCGCCTATCCGCGGCATTACCGTGAGATGCAGGGTGTGTGGACGTGGAATGACCTCACGTCCTACTGCGAGGGCGAGCCGTTCGTCCGTACGTGGGACGGCGGCTACGTCCTTTGGACATCCGACGCAATCGTGGACTTGGCGTCCACGACGCATGTTTCCCTCGCCACGTTCCGCGGGATAATCCGGGATATGGCAGTGACGTGCGGCGGTGTCGTCGAGGCGAATTGCCGGGCGGGTACCAGCTACCGGCTGGTGCACGCCGCGCAGAAGTTGGGCTTCGTGGAGATTCTCCGTGAAAGGCCCTATGACTGGGCGGGCGAAACGTTCTACGACATCCGCCTGCGGTTCACCTCGTACGCTCGAAAGTAATACCGTCCCGCGCAGTTCCGGTAAAAGAACTGCGATCCGACTGTTAGCCCGGAGAAAGGCTGGCTGCGGGGTGCCTAAAAGTACCCCGCCTTACCCCTAGGTCTTGATGGTATCGAGGACTGAGGGTAGGCAAGACGGCATTGTGCAATCTCATTAATGAAGCTATACTAAAACCACCATGAACCGCACTAAGGTCCTGCTCCTGTTTGGCGGCGAGTCATCTGAACATGACGTCTCGATTTTTTCGGCGCGCAACGTCTTTGCCGCTATCGACGATACGAAATTCGACGTTTCGCTTGGGTACATCTCTCGTGACGGCAAATGGTGGCTGCTGGATAAATTCGCCGCGGAAAACGAGATTGATACCCATGGCGCGCCGCAGCTGGCACCGGCACTGGGATCGGCCGGGTTTATTACTTTTCCAGAGAACAAAATTATCAAGCCGGACGTTATTTTACCGATACTGCACGGTAAAAACGGCGAGGATGGCACCGTGCAGGGCCTTGGCCAGCTGCTGCATTTGCCGGTGGTCGGGTGCGACATGACGGCGAGCGCCATTTGCATGGACAAAGTGGCGACCAAAGAAATTTTAAGCCAAAGCGGTATCGCGGTCGTACCGTACGAAGTGCACCGTGCGGGCGACGGCGCGCCGGATTTCAATAGGTTAAGCATGCAGCTGGGGTGCCCGATGTTCGTCAAGCCGTCGCGCGCGGGCAGCTCGGTAGGTGTGAGCCGCGTGCATAGTGAGGAAGAAATGGTAGCGGCGCTTGAGCTGGCGCACCAGCATGATGCCACCGTGCTAATAGAGCGCGGTATTTCCGGCCGCGAGTTGGAAGTATCGGTGCTGGGCAACCCGCCTCACCACCAGGTAAGTGGCGTGGGCGAAATAAAACTTGGCGACGATTTTTACAGCTACGACGAAAAATACTCCGATGCCAGCGAGGCGCAAGTGGTCGTGCCGGCAGATCTGGAGAACGACATTGCCGAGCGCATCCGCACCATGGCGGGCAAGGCCTATGCAACGCTGGGCTGTCGCGGCCTCACGCGGGTTGATTTCTTCCTGGCAGAAGACGGCACGGTGTACGTGAACGAACTGAACACCTTGCCCGGCTTTACCAACATCAGCATGTATCCGAAGTTGTGGCGCGAGGAAGGCATTAGCTACTCGCAACTGATAGAAAAACTGATAGAAGCGGCGTTCGGCGCGTTTGAGGAGGAGAAGTAGATGGATGTGATTGCAATTTTTATAGTGGTCGTCGTGGTAATCGTCATTTTGAGCGGCATTAAAATCATCGACCAGTACGAGCGCGGCATCGTGCTGACGCTTGGCAAGTTCACGGGTATGCGTGAGCCGGGCCTTCGTATCGTCATCCCTATTATCCAGCGGTTGGTGAAGGTCGACGTGCGCACCAATACCATCGATATTCCCAAGCAAGAGGTAA
>CBIMUR010000065.1:0-4275 GCA_966247155.1 uncultured bacterium | reverse complement strand
TAGGTCGCTGTCCGCGGGTCCTGTCGGCGCGTCCGCCCCTTCGTCTCGCGAACAAGTTCGGCTCGACGAGGGCGCTGCCCCGCGCGCCGCCACCCGCGCTGGCGCAGGACCGGCGGATGATAGCAGTGAAGAAAAACTCTACCCATTCCTCGACCTTCCTGGCGTAGGTGTCGCCTTCAAACTCGTACAAGCCTTGCAAACCCGGCTAGAAGGCCTGCCGCCCGGGCAAGAGAAATGGCTGCTCGACCTCGTGGCGCTGGGTACGGTGTGCGACGTGGTGACGCTGGTGGATGAAAACCGCACGCATGTTTACTGGGGGCTCAAGGTGCTTGCCAAAACCCGGCGGCCAGGGCTAAAAGCGCTGATGGCGGTGGCGGGCGTGGAGTCGGAAAAAATCAACGCCCGCCACCTTGGCTTTGGGCTTGGCCCGCGCATGAACGCCGCCGGCCGGCTGGAAACGGCCCAGTATGCGCTCGATATGCTACGTGCCCGCGAGGGCATGCTGGCGCTGGAGAAAGCGCAGCAGCTTGACGCGTTGAACGTAGCACGGCGCAATGACCAAGACAAGATTTTCAAGGCGGCGCTATTGCAAGCCCAGCAGTTTGAAAACGACCCGGTACTGGTGGTGAGCCACCCTGATTGGAACCACGGCATCATCGGCATCGTGGCGGCAAAATTGCTAGAGAAATATAAGAAACCCACGTACGTGCTACAGGAGATGGGCGAAGAGAGCAAAGGCTCGGCGCGTAGTTTCGGGGATTTCAGCGCGGCCGATGCCATACGGGCGGCGGACGATATCATTACCAAGGGCGGCGGGCACAAGCTGGCGGCAGGCGTGACGCTGCCTACGGCAAACATAACGGCGTTTCGCCAGAGAGTCAACGAATTTTACCGAGCACAAAAATTGTTCAATCAGGCAGTCTTGTTGCTGCCGAAAGAAGACGTAACGGCCACCGGCTTTGCCGACATCCACGAGAAACTGCTAGAGCGGCTGGCGCTCCTTGAGCCGTACGGCAATGGCAACCCCGAGCCAGTAGTAAAGAGCGAAAATCTGCTCGTCATTAACCAGCGCCGTATGGGCGCAGACGCCCAGCACGTAAAACTTGAGCTGCGCGACCAGGCCGGTGGCACCATGCAGTTCCTAGCGTTTAGCGCCCCGGAGCATTTTTTCGTGGAGCCGGGCGAGTATGTGACCGTGTGGTACCAGCCCATGCTAAATGAATGGAGGGGCCGCCAGACGGTAGAGGGCCGGCTCCTTCACCTGGAAGCGATGTGAGCGGCAGGTATTGTACAGCCGCGCGATATCTGTTACAATACAGAGCGATATGGTACAAGTAACACGTAAAGACGAACGCGAAGCGAACGAAAACATCATTCGTCGCTTCAACCGCAAAGTTTTGCAGAGCGGCGTACTGGCGCAGGCGAAAGAGTCGATGCGCTTTAAGAAACCGCTGAGCAAAACCGAGCGCCGCCAAAAGGCGATTATCCGCAAAGCGCGCAAAAGCGAGAAATTGGCTAAAGCCCGATTGGGGATCCGCTAATTTATGGCGCTTAAACAGCGCGTGCAAGACGACCTCAAAGCCGCTCTTTTGGGCGGCGATCGTTTTGTGGCTCAGACGCTGCGCGGCCTGAAAGCGGCGATTTTGAACGAAGAGGTGGCCGAGGGGAAGCGCGACGAAGGCCTGAACGACGAGGCGATCGAGGAAATCATCGCGCGCGAAGTGAAAAAGCGCAATGAATCGGCCGCGCTCTACGACCAGAACATGCGCCAGGACGCAGCCGCCGACGAGCGCCGCGAGGCGGAAATTTTGGGCCGCTACTTGCCAGAACAACTGAGCGAAGCCGAGCTGAAAACAATCGTTGACGCGAAGGTTGCCGAACTTGGCGCGGCTGACGCGAAAATGATGGGCCAGGTGATTGGCGCGGTCAAAAAAGAAGTGGGCAACGCGGCCGACGGCGCTATGGTCGCAAAACTCGTTAAAGAAAAATTAACACAGTAGAGGAAGACAAAGTGATTTTATTTTTTGGTCCGACCGGTGCCGGTAAAAGCATGCAAGGCCAGATGCTGGCCGTGCGCCAAGGGTGGAAATGGCTTTCAACGGGCGAGATGCTGCGTGCCAGCAAAGACCCGGAAGTCATAAAAGTATTGAAATCTGGCGAACTGGTGAGCGACGAGCTGACCTACGAAGTATTTGACGAGGCGATCCGCGACGCCAAGGCGAAAAATTATCCGGAAATCATCGTTGACGGCTTTCCCCGCACCAAGGCCCAGGCCGAATGGCTGGCTGATTACATGGAGAAAAACGGCGAGGAAATCGACCTGGTGGTGGTGCTTGAAGTGCCGGAAGGCGAGATCATGAAAAGGCTGGAAAAGCGCGGCCGCATGGAAGATACGCCAGAAACGATTGCCCGCCGCATGACGATTTACCGCCAAAAAATGTACCCGGTACTGGGCAGCTTTGCCGAAGATGGCGTGAAGATCGTCCACCTGGATGGAACGGGCACCGCCGGCGAAGTGCACGACCGTATTTACGCCGAGGTGGTTGGAGATGCAACCGTCTAAAACGCCCCAGCAGGTAGAGGCGATGCGCGAGGGAGGAAAACTGCTTGCTACTATTTTTGACGGCCTGAAAACGCAGGCCGTACCTGGCGTGAACGAGCTGGCGCTCGACGCGTGGGTGGAGAAAGAAATCAAACGACTTGGCGCGGTTGCCACGTACAAAACGCCGGAAGTGAATTTTCCGAACGTGATTTGCATTAGTACGAACGAGCAGATCGTCCATGGGGTTCCGGCGGACTACGAGCTGGAAAAAGGTGATATCGTCAGCTTTGACCTGGTTATCACGTATAAAGGCATGAAAACCGACGCGGCGTTTACCATGGTGGTGGGCGAGCCGGCCGGCGGCGTGAAGAAACATCTTATCAACACGACCGAGCGTAGCCTTTACGCCGGCATCGACGCGATAAAAGGGCCGGTGTACACGGGCGATATCAGCGCGGCGGTGGAGAAAGTTCTGAGCGACGGAAAGCTTGGGATCGTGCGCGAGCTGGTGGGGCATGGCGTGGGGCAAGAAATGCACATGTCGCCGGAAGTGCCAAATTACGGGCGAAAAGGCAGCGGCGTGCTGCTGCGGCCGGGCGACACGATCGCGATCGAGCCGATGGCCATGCTTGGCAAAGAAAAAATCAAAACCGACCGTGACGGCTGGACGATCCGCACGAAAGATGGCAGTTTGGCGGCACACTTCGAGCACACGGTGCTGGTGACGGAAACTGGCGCGGAGATCTTAACGCAGCTTTAGCAGCTGCTCGACGCGCCGGCCGACTGCTTCCGACGGCTCGATACCGCTGTCGAAGATGCCGAGTTTCATCCCTTTATCTTAACTGATACCAAACGGCTAGGCAAAAGCGGGCATAAGCGCTATACTTTTACGTATGCAAGAAACATCTCGGTACGCAGTCGGTATTGATATCGGAACGACGACGGTTCGTTGCGTGGTCGGACATATCGACGCCACAACAGGGGCGCCAACGATCGTGGGCGTCGGACAAGCACCAAATAGCGGCATGAGAAAAGGTGTCGTGGCAAACCTTACCGGCCCGGCCCAGGCGATCGACGACGCGCTGGGGGAAGCGGAGCGCATGAGCGGCTACCAGGTAAACGCGGCGTCTATTAGCATTAATGGGGCGCATATTTTGAGCACCAAAGCCGACGGCATGATTGCGGTAGGCGCGCAGGACCACGAGATCGTGCCGGAAGATTTGGCGCGGATCGAGGAGGTAGCGACGCTTGGCAAAATACCGGCCAACCGTGAAATTCTTGAGGTAGTACCGCACAGTTACCGGCTCGACGGCCAAGATAATATCAAAGATCCGCTGGGAATGACCGGGACGCGGCTGGAGATTAACGCGAATGTGGTTTCGGCGCTGGCGCCGCATCTTGCGAACCTGCAAAAATCGGCCGAGATGGCAAAAGTGGAACCGCACACCATCACGACGGCGGTACTGGCGGCTTCGCGCGCGGTGCTGGGCGAACAGCAGATAGAAAACGGCGTGGCCGTGGTAGATATTGGCGGTGCGACGACAAGCGTGGCGGTATTTGAGGAAGGCGACCTGCAGTACGTGGGCGTGATCCCGATGGGTGGCATTAATATTACCAACGACCTGGCAATCGGCCTGAAAACCGACCCGGAGATCGCCGAACAGGTGAAAGTGGGCCACGCGACGGCCGTGGCGCGCAAAAACGACGAGCGCATTACGGTAAAACAAGACAAA
>CBIMUR010000064.1:0-4301 GCA_966247155.1 uncultured bacterium | reverse complement strand
GGCAAAGGGCCGATAGAAGCCGACCAAGAGTGGGATGTTTTCCACGGCGCGCCGATGTTGTACGAACGCGAGCTGCTGGACACGCCGGTAGAGACGGGCGTGACGATCCTCGACCTCGAATATTCTTTAGCGCGCGGGCAGCGCATGGCCATGCTGGGCGACAGCAAGGTGGGCAAAACGGCACTTGCCGCCCAGGTGGCTATCAACCAAAAAAACACCGACATCACGGTGATATACGTGCTGATTGCCAAGCGCCAGCACGACGTGGCCGAGCTCGTAAGTAACTTGGAGAAAAACGACGCGCTGAAAAAGGCCGTGGTAGTGGTGACCAACTCGTTCGAATCGCTTATTCTTACCTACCTGGTGCCGTACGTGGGCGCGGCGCACGGCGAATATTTTTGGCACAAACTTAATATGGACACGCTGGTCATTTACGACGACCTCACCGCGCATGCCCAGGCCTACCGCGAGATCTCGCTGATTGCCGGCGTCTCGCCTGGCCGCGACAGCTACCCCGGCGACATGTTCTACACGCACTCCAGCCTGCTAGAGCGCGGTGGCAAAACCGAATCAAATCACGCCAGCCAAACCCTCATCCCTATAGTCTACGCGCCGGGCGGCGACATTACCGCCTACCTGCCAACCAACATCATGTCTATCACTGACGGCCAGTGGATTTTGGACAGCCAGATTTTCAAGGACACCATGCGTCCGGCGGTTAGCACCGCGCTTTCGGTGACGCGCGTGGGCGGCGTGGGGCAAAACAAACGCCAAAAGGGCCTGGCCGACCAACTCAACCGCACGCTCGCCGGCTACCGTACCGCCGAGGAGTACGCTCACTTTGGGACCGAGCTGAGCCCGCAGGCGCAAGCCGACTACGACAAAGGCAAGGTGCTTTTCAAGCTGATGAACCAGCAGATCGGCGAGATTTACAGCTTCAAAGAGCAGCAATTTTTGATGAGCATCGTGCTGGGTAGCAGCCCCGAGGAAATTATCGACGTTGCCAAGCTGAAGGAGCGCGTGCACGAATACGCGCCAAAGCTGGAGGAAGACAAGGACGGCAACGGCAACTTCGACGAGCTCGCCGCGCAGCTGAAGGCCGAAGTAATGACCATCGACGAAGTGAAAAAAGCGGCCATTGAAAAGGCGGCCAAAATAGAGGCAGAAAAGAAACGCCAAGCTGATGAAGCCGCCGCAGCCGAAGAGCAAGCGAAAGCCCCGGCGGCCGACGCAAAGCCAGACAGCGAGGAGAAGAAAAAATGATGCAGCAAGCAAGGGAAAAGAGCAGCCAGAGTCGGCGGATTTATTCCGCGACACTGCGCGATACACGGGGTCCCCGCGAAGCCTGTTTCGTGGGGTATGGTGAGAAAAACCGTCAGGTTTGTCTTATAAGCCGGAGGCGCAGTTTATGAGACGGCCTCTAGAAATCAGAGCAGAAGAAGCCTCGGTGCGCTCCGTCGTAAGCCTCACGTCGGCGCTTGAAAGCCTCTCCAGCATGCAGATCGCCAAGACCAAAAATAAGGTACTTATCAGCAACGAGTTCTTCGACGAAGTATGGAACATTTACAAGCAGATCCGCGTCGACGTGTTTTTCAACTTCGGCCGCGCCATCGAGGAGCGGCCAATCGACAAAGAGCTGCTTATCCTCATCACGGCCAAAGGCGGCCTGAGCGGCGACATCGACCAGCGGCTGATCAAAAAGGTCGTCGAACATTACGACGAAACGAAAAACGACGTGCTGGTAATAGGCCACCACGGCGCGCTCAAGCTCAAGCAGTCGCATATCGACTACACGTACTATTTCGACCTGCCCGAGCACGATTACATCAACGTCGACCCGCTGATGGACATCACCAAAAAGTACGCCAAAAGCCGCATTTTTTACCAAAACTATATTTCTTTGAGCCAGCAGGAAATCAAAGACGTCGACCTCAGCGAGGTGGTTTCCAGCAAGGGTCGCGTGGCCGACATGGCGACGGTAAATAAGGATATGATTACCGAAAAAACCTACATTTTCGAGCCAAGCTCGTACGCCGTCGCGGCCTACCTGGAAGAGTCGATTTTGCGGCTGACCATTTCGCAGTTCATTTACGACAGCCGCTTGGCGCAGGTGGCTAGCCGGTTCAAGGCGATGTCGGCGGCAAAGGAGCGCTCGGTCGACAACGCCAACCAGCTACACCTAGAGTACAACCGCGCCAAGCGCAGCCAAGTCGACACGCGCCTGAAAGAGTCGCTGGCGGGTCTAAAGAAAATCCGCGCCGGGGAGGCAGAATCATGAGCGAACAAACCGTCTACAAAAAAGGGACTATCCGGAGCCTGAAGGGGTTGGTGATCAAAGTCCAGTTCGATGAAGACATGCCCGATATCAACGAAATGCTGTACGTCGACAACGAGAAAAAATCGCCGCTGCTGGTAAGCAGCCTGACGCACGGCGACATGGCGCTGTGCCTGAACATCGGCGGCGACTACAGCATCCAGAAAGGCGACAGCGTGAACCGCAGCGGCCACAGCCTCGAGATTCCGGTGGGCGAAGAGATGATCGGCCGCGTATGGGACGCCATGGCCCGGCCGATCGACGGCAAGCCGCAGCTGCCTGACGACGTGCTGGAAAAAATGCCAAAGCGGGCGATTTTCTCGCCGTCCTACCAGGAAACCAGCCTGGAGAACCGCTCCGACGACGTGCTTGAAACGGGGCTGAAAGTGCTCGATTTCTTCACGCCTTTCGTAAAGGGCCGCAAAATCGGCATCGTCGGTGGTGCCGGCGTGGGCAAAACGGTGCTGACCATGGAAATCATCAACAACGTGGCTGAAGGCTCGGGCGCTATCAGTATGTTCGCCGGCATTGGTGAGCGCATCCGCGAGGGGCATGAGCTGTACAAGACGCTGGGCGACAACGACCTTTTGAAAAACACCGCCATGTTCTTTGGCCAAATGAACGAGAACCCGGTGCAGCGTAGCCTTATCGGCCTGGCCGCCATTACCCTGGCCGAATATTTCCGCGACGACCAGAAAAAAGACGTGCTGCTTTTCGCCGACAACATGTACCGCTACATCCAGGCGAAAAACGAGGTCTCGACCATCATCGACCAAACCCCAGCCGAGGGTGGTTACCAGCCGACCGTCTTTAGCGACGTGAAGACCTTCCAAGACCGCCTGGCAACCAACGCCAATGGCTCTATTACCGCGCTGCAAACCATCTACGTGCCGGCCGACGATTTGAGCGACCCGGCGGTGCAGATGATCCAGCACGAGCTGGACTCGACGATCGTTTTGAGTCGTGCGGTGGCCGCGCAAGGTATCCGCCCGGCGGTGGATATTCTGGCATCGCAGTCCAGCCTTCTCACGCCGGAAGTGGTAGGCGAGCGGCATTACGACCTCGCCACGCGGGCGACGGCGATCTTGCAAAAGTACGAATCGCTTAAAGGCATCATCGCCATCATCGGCGAGTCGGAACTTTCCGCCGAGGACCGCGACGATTACGAAAAAGCCAAAAAACTGATCGAGTTTTTCAAACAGCGCTTCAACGTGATGGAAAAAGTGACCGGTGTGCCGGGCGAGCACATGACCCGCGAGCAAACGCTCGACGGCGTGGAGGAAATCATTGGCAAAAGCGAGGCCGCCAACGCCAAGGTAGAAGAATACGCCCAGAAAAACCCGGTCACGGCAGCAAGCAACGAAGAGTCGGCCGACGATAGGTTTAGGCGGGCGCAGCAGGGCAAATAATGGCAGACGAAGCACCAAAGCCAGAGGCAACCGACACCGAGCAACCTGTCGCTACGCCCGGCGGCAAGCCAGTGATGGCCGTGAAAGTCTACGCGCCGTTCAAGGTATATTTCGAAGGCGACGCCTATAGCGTGAGCGCCGTCAACGACATCGGGCCGTTCGACATTTTGCCGCGCCACCACAACTTCCTTTGTATGCTCGTGCCGTGCAACTTGCGCGTGCACCCCGTGGAAGGGGAGGCAAAAACCATCAAAATCCACCGCGCCCTCATGCACGTCAAGGCCGACCGCGTGGTCGTGTTCGTGGATGTTTAGTTCGTCACAAAATAATCAAAAGCGAACGCCTGGTTGGCTGGTGCCGGGGCAGCGGCGCAAATGCTAAAGCTGGTCGTGGTGCGGGTAACGTAGTACTGGGTTTTGCCGGCGCCTGGGCCGACCGGGCTGATAATAACGTGCGGCTGCTTGGCATACGGCTGGTGGAATTTTATCTGCACGAAACAGCCCGCCGACGTGCCGCTGCCGGTGTTGACGTTTACCGTGCCTGCCGTGTCCGAGCCGTTCAGCGAGGTAGAGCCGCCG
>CBIMUR010000063.1:0-4304 GCA_966247155.1 uncultured bacterium | reverse complement strand
CTGGTGCGGCTGCGCGGTCTGCGGCGTGGATACCGGCGGCTGCACGCCGAACGCGTCCATGTCTTGCGGGGGCTGGGGTTGCCGTGACTGCGGTTCGTTTGGCGTTGGTGGCGGGGTGGGTTGTTGCCGAGGATCCATATGCTTCTCCATTAAACGTTATCTTTAGTATACCAAAAAAGGAGCTGTACGGGCGACAGCTCCTTCTTGGCGAGGGCGCTAGTTGTTGCTTGCGGCTTTTTGTGCTTTTTTAGCGTTGAGCTTCTTTGCCTTTGCAGCCAGCTGCTCTTTGCGCGCTTGCGCGGCTGCGAACTTCGCCTTGAAGCGGTCAACGCGGCCTTCGGTGTCGATGATCTTCTCTTCACCGGTAAAGAACGGGTGGGAAGCGCTGGAAATGTGCACTTTTACCAGCGGGTATTCGTTGCCGTCTTCCCATTTGATGGTGTCGTTGGTTTGCGCCGTGCTCTGCGTGAGGAAGGCAAACCCAGCCGCGTCGTCGCTAAATACGACCGGGCGGTAGTTGGTTGGGTGTATACTGCTTTTCATATCCGTATTATTGTACCGGATGCCAGAGGTATTGTCAAAGGGTGAAAAATACGGTACTATTATATGGTAACAATATTTTAACGACACAACCCTCCGGCATACTCCTGAACCTTCAGGGCTGGAAGGTGAGGAACAAGGAGTTCTAACATGGCAGTATCTGTCGATATTAAAGCTCTGCTCGAAGCTGGTGTTCATTTCGGACACAAAACGAGCCGCTGGCACCCGAAAATGGCGCCGTACATCCACTCTAAGCGCCAGGATTCGCACATTATCGACCTGGTAAAAACGGTCGAGGCGCTTGACGCCGCGCTGCCGTTTTTGACCAAAGTCGCGGCCAGCGGCAAGCCCGTGCTGTTTGTCGGCACCAAAAAGCAGGCGAAAGACATCGTCCGCGAAGCTGCTGAAAAAGCCGGCCAGCCGTTCGTGACGGAGCGCTGGGTCGGCGGCATGCTGACTAACGTTGGTACCATGACGCAGCAGATCAAAAAGCTCAAGGATCTCGAGCGCCGCATGGCTTCGGGCGACCTTGAAAAGCGCTACAATAAGCTGGAAGTGCAGCGCTTCCAGGAAGAAATCGACGAGCTGAACAAAAAATACGGCGGCATCAAGAACATGAACGGCAAGCCGGGCGCGGTTATCGTGACCGATATCCTGACTGACGCTAACGCCGTCAAAGAGGCCAAGGCGCTGGGCGTGCCGGTGGTCGCACTGGTCGACACCAACGCCAACCCGGACCCGATTGACTACGTCATTCCGGCGAACGACGACGCGATCAAGGGCATTCAGCTGCTCCTCGATTACTTCAGCACAGCCGTTCGCGAGGGTGCAGGAACTGTTAAGGAAGAGGAGAAATAGAAGGTGGCTGTTTCAATCGAAGACATCAAAAAACTGAAAGAACTGACCGGCGTTGGTCTGACCGACGCTAAAAAGGCTCTGGTAGAAGCCGATGGCGACTTTGACAAGGCGCTTGCAGCGATGCGCAAAAAAGGCCTGACCAAGGCTGAAAAGAAGGGTGACCGCGAAGCCCGCGAAGGCATCATCGACAGCTACGTCCACAGCGGTCGCATTGGCGTGGTGGTAGAAGTAAACTGCGAGACCGACTTCGTTGCCCGCCTCGACGACTTCAAGAAGCTGGCGCACGAGATTGCCATGCAAGTGGCCGCCATGAATCCGCAGTACGTCACCGAAGCCGACATCCCGGCCGAGGAAATGGAGCGCGTGCGCGGCGAGGCCATGGAGCGTGTTAAGAACGAGGGCAAACCGGCTGAGATCGCTGAGAAGATCGTCGAAGGCCAGGTAAAGAAGCACTTTGCCGAAAAAGTTCTGATGACTCAGCCGTACATCCTTGAAGACGGCAAAACCGTTGCCGACCACATCAAGGAAGGCATCGCCAAGCTTGGCGAAAACGTCATCGTCCGCCAGTTCAAGCGCATTGAACTGGGTGTGAGCGAATAAGTAGTTTTCCACAACAAAAGTACCTGGATAAAATTCGGGTACTTTTATTATTGACGCCAAGTGTTAAGGAGGACTATAGTGAAGTTGCCAGTATAAATCTTAAGTTGGTTAGAAAGTAAATTATGGCTCTTGAAACGCAAGCGGCTGTTGCTGCGACGTATATTAAATTACCTGCGAAGTACGCACGCCGCCGCGCACGGGGCATCGGCATGGTCACGCCGTTTGACTTCGCGCTCGACGAGGAATGCCGCCGCTGGCTGCCGCCAGGAGTCTCGCTGTATGTTACGCGCACGGCGCGGTTGGAAGACACCGCGGTCACGGCCGACCTGGCACGTGAAGTGGGCGACATTTCCGCCGTCATACCTGGCGTAAAATCGCTTATATCGGCGTCACCGGCTAGCACGGTGTATGCCTGTACGTCGGGCAGCTTTATTGGCGGACTGGCAGGAGAAATGGCACTAAGTAACGCCATGGAGGCGGCGGGCGCGCAAAACGCCGTTACGACTTCAGGCGCGCTTCTTATGGCTCTGCGCGAGCTCGGCATTACCCGGTTGGCAATAGCCACGCCTTACAACGAGGAACTGACGCGGGCGCTGGCCGACTTTTTGAAAGCTGCCGGCATTCGCGTGGTGAAAGCGGGCTATCTAGATAGTGAGAGTGATATCATGCACATTACCTACGGCGCTGTAAAGGCGATGGCAGCGGAGGTTGATGACCCGGAGGCTGAGGCGATATTTTTCAGCTGTACCAACCTGCGTACTTTCGGGATTATACCTGGCCTTGAATCTCGGTTAGACAAACCCGTACTGTCTGCCAACCAGGTGATGATGTGGACGGCGATGAAAAAAGCGGGCATCACGCTGCCTCGGCTGCCCCAGCGGCTGTTCGCGGAGAGTGCTATTCGTGAGTTGCTATAGCCAGCCGCGCGCAGCGTTTTCGCGTCCGGCATGCTAAACTATATATATGTTTAATACCGATTCCTACGAAGAAAAAATGACCCTCGCGCTCGCGCATTTCGAGGACGAGCTGAAGAAAGTCCGCACCGGCCGTGCCCACCCCAGCATGCTCGATAGCATCAAGGTAGAGGTGTACGGCACGCAGATGCCGCTGAACCAGGCGGCAAACATTACCGCGCCCGAGCCGCAGCTGCTGCAGATTACGCCGTTTGATCCGAGCAACCTCCAGGCGATTGCTAGTGCCATCCGGAATGACCAGTCGCTCGGTTTCAACCCGAGTGACGACGGCCGCGTGGTGCGCGTACCAGTGCCGCCGCTTACCGAGGAACGCCGCAAGCAGTTGGTAAAGCAGACCGGCGAAAAGGTAGAGGAGGCCCGCATCGCGCTCCGCAACATCCGCCAGGATGGTTTGAAAGATGCCAAGCGCAAAAAAGACGCGAAAGAACTTTCCGAAGACGACGTGAAGCGGGTAGAAAAAGAATTTGACAGGCTGATGAGCGACTACCAGGGCAAGATAGAAGAAGCGTTCAAAGCTAAAGAAAAGGACATCCTGACGATTTAATGGCTGGCCCTATCCCGCGTCACGTAGGTTATATCATTGATGGCAACCGCCGCTGGGCTAAACAGCATGGCATTCCAACGTACGAAGGGCATTTGGCAGGGTACAATGCTATTCAGGAGGTTGTCCGCGCCACTTTTGACGAAGGCGTGGAGTACGTCTCGGCGTACATTTTTAGCACGGAAAACTGGAAGCGCAGCGAAGGCGAGGTGAAAAAGCTGATGGGCCTGGTGCTCAAGCTGCTGACGAGCGACTTGCACCTTTTCGACGAAAACGACATCCGGCTGAAAATCCTCGGTTCTACCGAAAATGTCAGCGATAAAATCCTGAAAGCTATTAACGACGCCGAGGCGCGCACCGCCGACAACACGCGCGGCACGCTGGCGGTCTGTTTTAATTATGGCGGCCAGCTGGAGATTGCCGACGCGGTCAAGAATATTGTTCAGTCGGGCGTACCGGCAGAGGATATCACCCCGGACGTGATAGGGCAGAATCTGTATTATCCGGAGATCCCACCGGTAGATCTGGTGGTGCGTACCAGCGGCGAGCAGCGCCTCTCCAGCTTCATGCTGTGGCGCGCGGCATACAGCGAGCTGCTGTTTTTAGAAAAACTCTGGCCAGACATGACAAAAGACGACGTAACCGCTATACTGGAAGAATATTCACGGCGAACTCGGAGATTCGGAGGGTAAATGGAACTCATTTTCGGTATTATTTTAGGGCTTATTATCTTAGTGCTGCTTGTGGTGGTGCACGAGCTGGGACATGCCATCGTGGCGCGCAGGAACGGC
>CBIMUR010000062.1:0-4328 GCA_966247155.1 uncultured bacterium | reverse complement strand
TCACAAGACCTTTATACGCAGCTGAGCGAACTTATCCGTAATACGAGCGGCGAAATTTTTGAAGGAAACTGGAGTGAGATAGGAAAAGCAGGGGTCCTTCTTGCGGCAGGCGTGACGGGCAGGCTGGGCACGGACATAAGCGACGTGCAGCAGGTATACGCCGTCGTCATTGGGCTGTTCACGTGGCTGACGGTCGTGTGGCTGCTGCGCGCGGTGCTGGCGGGTCATAGGCCAAAACTGCGCGATGGGCTGTATGCTGCCGGCGCGCCGGTCTTGCCGACGTTTCTGGTAGCGCTTGTCGCGGTGTTCCAGCTGATCCCGGTCGTTGTGGTGGCGATTGGGTTTACGGCGCTACTGCCGTATGGAATTTTAGAAGGCGGCGTGGAGGCGATGTTATTCTGGACGGCGGCGGCTTTGCTGATCGGGTTGTCGCTGTATTGGCTGACGAGCACAATGGTCGCGCTTGTCGTTGTCACTCTGCCGGGCATGTACCCGCTTCAAGCAATCCGGACGGCGGGCGACCTTGTCATTGGCCGCCGGGTACGCATTTTGCTGCGGCTTTTATGGATGGCAGTCATGTTGGCATTGTTCTGGGTGTCGGTAATGGTGCCGATCATTCTTTTCGACACGTGGCTAAAAGGGGTTTTTCCTGCGATAACGTGGCTGCCCGTCGTGCCGGCCGCGCTGCTTATTACGAGTACGCTCACGGTAGTATGGACGGCGAGCTACGTGTATCTCTTGTACCGGAGGATCGTCGATGACGACGCAGCCCCAGCCTAAACAGCGTGCCCAGGAGCTGCGCGAGCTTTTGGCGCGTTACAGTTACGAATACCACGTGCTCGACGCGCCGTCGGTCGAGGATGCCGTATACGACAGCCTGTTTGGCGAGCTGAAGAAAATCGAAGCCGAGCACCCCGAGCTTATCACGCCGGACAGTCCCACCCAGCGCGTAGGCGGCGAGCTGCTGGGCGGCTTTAAAAAGGTGCGGCATTCTTCCCGCATGCTCAGCCTGAACGACGTGTTCGACAAAAGCGAGGTAGAGGCCTGGGTGCAACGCATGGACAAGCTGCTGCCGGGTCGCACGCACGAGTTTTTTGCTGATATCAAAATGGACGGCCTGGCCTGCGCGCTGATCTACCAAGACGGCCTGCTCGCCCAGGCGGTAACACGTGGCGACAGTTTTATTGGTGAGGATATTACGGCAAATGTACGCACTATAAAGAACGTGCCGCTGCGCCTGCGCGAGGAAAAAGGGTTTGAGAATTTTTTGCGTGGCCGCACGGAAATCCGCGGCGAAATAGTGATGCTGAAAGATGATTTCGAGGCGCTGAATAAAAAACGCGAGGCTGCCGGCGACCCGCCCTTTGCCAACCCGCGCAACCTGGCCGCTGGTACGGTCCGCCAGCTTGACCCTGCGCTTGTGGCGGCGCGCCCGCTGCATTTTCGCGCCTACGACTTGCTGCGCGACGACCCGGCAGAGGTGCCAACCAACATGTCCGCGTACGAGGCAATAACCGCGCTCGGCCTTAACCGCAACATGGAGGCGAGCGTCTTTACTAGCCTCGACGACGTGATGGCGTTCGTCAACAAATGGGACGAAGCGCGTCATGGCTTGCCGTTTAATACCGATGGGTTGGTGATAAAAGTAAACGACCGCGAGCAGTTCCGCCAGCTTGGCGTGGTGGGTAAGCAGCCGCGCGCGGCCGTGGCTTACAAGTACGCCGCCGAGCAAGCCACGACGGTAGTAAAAGACATCGTTATTAGTATTGGCCGTACTGGTGCTGCCACGCCGGTGGCCGTATTTGACCCGGTAGTGGTGGCTGGTACAACAGTACAGCATGCCAGCCTGCATAACGCCGATGAAATCGCCAGGAAGGACATCCGCGTGGGCGACACGGTGGTGATTTTCAAGGCCGGTGACATCATCCCCCAGGTGGAAAGCGTCGTGAAGGAGCTGCGGCCAAAAACTGCCGAGGCGTTCAATTATGAAAAAGTGCTGGCCGAACAATACCCCGAACTTGAGTTTGAACGTCCGGAGGGCGAGGCCGTCTACCGCGTCAAAGGCGCATCGGGTTCGCTGCTTCTTAAAAAAGCGCTGGAGCATTTCGCCAGCAAGGGCGCGCTGGACATCGACACGCTGGGCGAAAAAAACGTCGTGGCGCTGGTAGACGCCGGGCTGGCAAAAGACATGGCGGACATTTACACGCTCACGAAAGAGCAGTTGCTAGAGCTCGACCGCTTCGCTGAAATTTCGGCGGCAAAGTTAGTGAATGCCATACAGGAAAAGAAGACTCCGCCGCTTGAAAAATTCATTTATGGTTTGGGCATCCGGCACGTCGGCGCCCAAACGGCAGTCGACTTGGCGGACACGTTCCAGTCGGTTGAAACGCTCCAGGCCGCGGCGCTGGAAGACTTGCTGCAAGTGGAGGGCGTTGGCAACGTGGTGGCCGAAAGCATCGTGGCGTGGTTTGCCGACCCGGACAACGAAGCGCTGCTGGAAAAGTTCAAAAAGCTCGGCGTGGCGCCGCAGTACGAGAAGAAGTCTGGCAAGTTGGCAGGCATGAACTTCGTCGTCACCGGCACGCTGGAAGGCATGTCCCGCGACGAGGCGGCCGACAAAATCCGCGCGCTCGGTGGCACGTTCCAAACGTCCGTCGCTAAAGACACGACCTATCTGGTCGCCGGCGGCAAAGTCGGCGCCAGCAAGCTGCAAAAGGCGGAAAAATACGGTACGGAAATCATCGATGAGGCAAAACTAAAAGAATTACTGGGGGCATAATGGACGAATTTGCAACCATGCCGTCAATCGAGCCGGGCGAATACGAACATTACAAAGGCAATCGCTACGAAGTGCTAGGGATCGGCGCGCACACTGAAACGCTGGAATATTTCGTCGTGTACAAAGCACTGTACGCGCGTGAGAACGGGCCTGAGGTTTGGCTACGGCCGTATGAACTGTTCGTTAGCGAAGTAGAGGTCGATGGCCAAATGGTGCCTCGCTTCAAAAAAGTAGAAGGCTAAGCGTTGCGGTATTTAAAAAGCGACAGGCTGTACTGTTTCTCGCCGCCGGTAATGCTGGCGACGTTCGTGATAGAAATTGCCTGCGCGGCGTGGGTGCTATTCCGCTATAAGCTGACGCCCGTTACGCGTCTGGCCGTGCTCGTTCTTGTGTGTCTCGCGACCTTCCAGCTGGCCGAGTGGAACGTGTGTGAGGACTCGTGGGGCGTCGACAGTCTGACATGGGCGCGGATAGGGTACGTGGCGATCACCCTGTTGCCGCCACTAGGGCTGCACTTAGCGACGCGGATCGTTGGCGCAAAGCAGCGCCTACTAGTGAGCGCGGCGTACTTAAGTGCCGCAATTTTTGCCGCGATCTTTTTGTTTGTCGGTCATGGCATTGAAAGCCAGGAGTGCCTCGGCAATTACGTCATTTTCATGATTGCCCCGTGGGCGTCGCTGCCGTACGGCGTGTATTATTACGGCTGGTTGCTAGTGGTGGTTGGATACGCTCTGCGGATGGCGCGTAGCAAGAAAATGGCCGTCAAAAAGAACGTGCTCTATATGCTAGTTGCCGGCTATATGGCGTTTCTCGTGCCTACTACCGCCGCGAACCTGATCGATCCGGCGACAGTCCTGGGCATCCCGTCGATCATGTGCGGCTTTGCGGTCATACTAGCGCTCGTGCTCACGTTCCTCGTACTGCCAGGCTATTATAAAAAATAGCCGCTTGCTGGTATGATGGGACCATGACAGCGCAGTATAGCATACAGGCCAAAGGCGTGAGGGTAGCAAGAGGCCGCAAGCAGATACTAAGTGACGTAACTTTTACGGTGCGGCCAGGCTCGGTAACCGGGCTGATCGGCCCCAGCGGCTCGGGCAAGACGACGCTGATGCGCGCTATAGTGGGCGTGCAAAAAACGAGCGGCGGGCAATTGAGCATAGTGGGGAAGCCAGCGGGGAGTAAGGCGCTTCGCAGCGAAATCGGCTACGTGACGCAGGAGCCGGCGGTATACGGCGACCTGACCGTGGCTCAGAACTTACGCTACTTTGCGACGCTGATGAAAGCAAAGAAAGCGCAAGTCGAAACAGTCATCACCCAGGTGCAGCTGATACCGCAGCGAGGCCAGCTGGTGGAGAGCCTCTCAGGCGGCCAACGGGCGCGCGTGAGCCTGGCCATCGCGCTGCTGGGCAACCCCGAGCTGCTCGTGCTGGACGAGCCGACGGTCGGCCTCGATCCATTACTGCGCCAAGAGCTGTGGGGACTGTTCGGCGCGTTGGCGGAAGAGGGGAAAACGCTGCTTGTTTCCAGTCATGTCATGGGCGAGGCC
>CBIMUR010000061.1:0-4345 GCA_966247155.1 uncultured bacterium | reverse complement strand
TGAACTGCACTGGGTAGGGGTTGATGAGCTTCGTCTGGCCGTTGCCTAGCTGGCCAGAATCGTTGCGGCCCGCGCTCCACACCTGGCCCGTATCAGTAAGAACAGAGACGAACCATTGGTCGGTGGTGACTTTCACGGCCTTGCCAGAGCCCGCCGGCAAAGCAAAATCAACCAAGCTCGGCACATCGGGTAGCGAGAATAGCTGGTTGCCATTGGACGTTGATTTACAGTTATACAGCTGGATGCTTACCCCATCATAACTGTTGTTGTCGAAACACTTGTTGACATTGGCGCTGTAGATCGTACCGTCGTCGCGCATAACAAACTTCTGAGCCTTGAACCCATTGCACACCCACAGCCGCAAATCGACACCATTGCCGTTTTTATTATCGACGCATTTATTCGTATTTGAGTTGTAGATAGAGCCATCGCTGCGGAAAGTATATTTTTGCGCAGGCGTACTATTGCAGTTATACAGCTGCAAATCAAGGCCGTTCTGGTTGCTATTGTCCAAGCATTTGCTGACATTTGCTATGTAAATCGGAATGCCATCCCCGCCCAGCTGACCGTAATCGTTGCGCCCAGCGCCCTTGATGCCGCCGGCATCGTCAACGATATATATCGTGTCGCCGTCAAAGGCGATGTCGGTCGCTTTTGGCTGGCTGGCATCACCGTACGTACCTATTTTTTTCGGCACCGAAGAATCATTGAACGTGCCGTCAGCCAGCTGGCCATGGTTGTTGCGCCCCCAGCCATACACGCGCCCGCCCTGCATGCGGACATACACGCTTTGGGCATCGATAACGATGTCGTGGGTCGGAATGGTGTTCGGGTCGTTCGTATTCGGTGTCGGCAGGGCAACCCGCGCATACGACGTGCGGTCAGAACAGCCAGATATCGTGTAGTTCGACCCCAACATCCCGTTGGCACAAAGGCCGCTAGCATAAATATTGTTATCATCCCCAACCACGAACGTCGCCAGGCCGCCAACGCCCACGTACGTTGCTTTTACCCCGGCCGGCAAATTAAATTTCACCGGGGTGGAGCGATCTGTTTTCGTGCCGTCGCCCAGCTGGCCATGATCATTACGGCCCGCGCCATACACGTCGCCCTTATCCGTAACGGCGAACATGTTATACCCCTGGGATATAAAGTTGGTATAGATGCCCACCGCGCGGTCGGTGCCGTTCAGTATGAACGTACTTGGCGTCGTCGTAGGGTTCGTTGTGCCATTGCCCAGCTGGCCATCGCCGTTAAAGCCGGTCGCCTTCATGCCGCCATTACCCGCGATCGTTGCAAAAAACGCGCCGCCGCCCGTACCGCTATAGCCAAACGCCACGGTGTTGAAATTAATATCAATACCCACGCGGCCGGAAGCCGAGTACGTATACGTTTTAAAAACGCTCCCGTTCGACGGCCGGATCAGCTCTACCGTCCCCACCGATGAAACCAGCTGCGACGAAACGGAAGAAGATACCGGCTCGCCAACCGAAAAGGTAGTACGGACGGTGCTGCTGTTCATCACAAAGCAGCTATCGGCGTTCGTGCAGGCCGTGCCCCCGGAACAGGTCGTATTGGGGTAGAGCTTGCTTGAGTTCGACCACTGCACAATGAACGCGCTAGCCTGCAGGCACGCGCTAGCCCGCGCCACGCCAGATTCGGCCGCCTCACGCGCCAGCCTGTTGTAGTATTGGTCGTCCAGCGCGCTGCGGACGCTCGCCGTGGCACTCACCGCCGAAACCAGCACGATCATCATCACTACCGACGCGATCAGTATCGTCGGCAAGGCAAACCCGCGTTGGAGGTGACGCGTTACATTCATGTATACTTATTTATAGAGCATAAGCGTTACATTGCCAAGCGTTTCGTGCTATACTATATAGAGTATAGTAAGAGGGGAGAAGTATGAACGACCAAACCACCGATACCGCGCAGCCACAAGTGATCATTTATTCCACCACATGGTGCGCATTTTGCAAGACTGAAAAACAATACCTAGACCGCCTTGGCGTACCGTTCGTCGAGAAGGACATCGAGGCCGACAAAGAAGCCTATGAAGTGCTGATGCGAAAGAGTGGCGACGGTGGCTACCAGGGCGTGCCCGTCACCGACATCGCCGGCGAGCTGGTGCTGGGCTTTAACCGCCCGGTGATCGATCAGTTAGTGAAAGAGAAGGGGCTTTTGCCGGCAGCGGCATAAAAATAAAATCTCCGGAGGCTCCGGAGATTTTATTTTGCGCCTATTTGGAGCACCTCGCCGCCCAGCGCCTCACGGAAGTAACCGTCGTGGCTGACATACAGCACCGCGCCGGCGTATTTGCCCAGCGCCGTCTCTAGCTCTTCAATACTCGGCAGGTCGAGGTGGTTGGTCGGCTCGTCGAGGATCAGCAGCTGCGGGTCGTTTGCCAGCATGGCGATGATTTGGAAGCGCGCTTTTTGCCCGCCGGAAAGCCGGGCAAGGGGAGTTTTGCCGTCGCCTTCGGTAAAGAGGTAATCGCTCATCAGGCCGCGGATTTTCGTGGTGCTGATAGAAAGCCCTCGGTCGAGGTACATTTTTTCGATTGCGTCTTCAAGCGATAGGTTGAAATAGGTGGGCGAAACTTCTTGTTCGTAAACACCGATGCGGACGTTTTTATCGAGCGTGATTTCGCCAGAAAATACTTCAACGCTTTGCTTTTGTCGAGCTCTTTCCTCCCGTTCATCCGATGGGATGTCCCCGTCAGGGCGAGCCGAACGCCACGGGCTGGCTATGCCACCCGTAGAGTGGCCCTGAGGAGGAATGGGAGGGAAGGGCGAACTTAAAAGCAGCGCTTTAATCAGCGTCGTCTTACCCGCGCCGTTGCGGCCGCGAAGCTCCAGCGCCTCGCCTTCGCGAAGATCAATATTTATGCCAGAAAACAGGGGAGTATCGCCATAGCCCAGGCTTAAATCTTTAGCACTCACCAAAACGTGCTTGCTGCGTGACTCCTCGTTTTTTAGGTTCATACGGATGTTTTTCGCCTTGAACTTATCGTACTGCGCCGCCACCTTGTAGTTCAAATTCGCCGCCGATTCCTTGTCTATCCAGAACGTCGGTTTTTCTTTTGCTTGCAATTCAGCCAATTCCTTGCGGCTCACTTCTTCCAGCCGCTTGAATTTTTGGATGGTCCCGGGGTTGCGCGATTTTTCCTTCAGCCGCTGGTAGTCAAGCACCTTTGCCTTCAGGTTGGCGATCCGCTTTTCAATCATCTCAAACTCGTTCATCTGCGTGCCAGTAGAAACGGCATTTTGCTTCAAATACGCGTCGTAATTACCTTTGTAACTGACGCTTTCGCCGTCCTTTATTTCCACGATCCGGTCGACTTCCTTCAGCACGTCGCGGTCGTGGGTAATCACCAGCACCGCCTCGCGCGCGCCTTTCAGCCAGTCGATGAACTGCGCCTTGGCCACGTAGTCCATGTGGTTGGTCGGCTCGTCCACCAGCGCCAGGTGCGCCTGTGAATGCATGATTTTTACCACCTCCACCAGCCGCTTCTGGCCGCCGGAAAGGGAGGCGAAGGGGCGGTGCGCAACGTCCGGCAGCTGGAAATTATCGAGTTCGCGCGTGATCTGCTCTTCGATTTGATAAAACCCCTTGTCGTCGAACCGCTGCAATGCCTCGGTGTACTCGGTGATTTTTTTCATGTCGTCGCCCATGGTTTCAGGGTACGTCTCGATGATGTGGCTGAGCTTCGGGTACTCCGGCAAACCCGAAAGCACGTATTGTAGCACCGTCGTCTCGCCCAGGTCGTGATGCTCCTGCGCCGTGGCTACCACCACCGTGCCACGCTTGTAGATGATATCGCCGGTAAAATCTTTATCCGTCCCGGCCAGTATTCCAAAAAGGGTCGATTTACCCACACCGTTACGCCCCACCACGCCGATCTTTTCGCCGTCGTCAATCGAAAATTTAACCCCATGCATCAGCAATTTGGGGCCGAAGCTTTTTTCGGCAATGGTAATGTCGGCAATCATATCTGTAGAATTATACCACTATTTGCTATTTATTAGATTATATGTTAAAACAGCAAGATGAGCTCTTCCCGAGCAAAAACAGAATTCATCAACGAACGCGGCTACGCCCTTTATTCCGACGTCGGTCACAGGCTTCACGATCTCCTCTCGGAGCAGGAGCCACGTAAACTCAACGAGGAGTTTGATAAAAACCCGTTCATACAGCTTCATCGCATAAGCAGGCAGCTTGCGCAAACCGCTCACTCCTTCATAAGCGAAGGTGGAAAGTCTCTTGGCATGACACCTGAGGACTTCACAGCAATCGACGACGTGAAAGAGCAAAACCGCCGGGCGTTTTTTAACGACGGGCTAGC
>CBIMUR010000060.1:0-4449 GCA_966247155.1 uncultured bacterium | reverse complement strand
AAGGTTTGCCATTATTTCCTCCTTTCGTATTATTGGTATATTACGTTTGGAGAAGCATAGCGCTTCTGTATTTTTACTATAAGCCGATTAGCACTCTTATGTCAAGAGTGCTAAGGCTAAATAGGGCGAACGCACGGGCGTATACTAGAGGTATGACGAAACGATTTCTACGCAACAACAGCTTGTCTATCGCAATGTTCGGTATATTTTTCGCTGCTATTATTGGCATGGGTGTTGTAGGCTGGCTGTCGGAGGTTAAGTGATAGCGGTAAGTTCAATGTCAAAAACAAGGTCAGAATTGGGCGGAATATTCGCTGCCGCGCGCACTGAGCCGTAGGCAAGACGGGACGGGATGACGAGCCGCCGCGTGCCGCCGACTCTCATGCCGGGGACTCCTTGCGTCCAGCCGGCAATCACCTGGCCAAGGCCGAAGGTGACCGGATCGCCGAAGTCATGCGAGCTTTGGAAAATCGTGCCATCTTTGCACAGCGCGCCGGTGTAGTGCGCGGTTATAGTAGCGCCTTCCGGCACTTCGTCGCCCGTACCTTCGGCAATGTCAACGATCTCTAGCTCGGGAACGGATGGAATGGGGGTGAAATTTGCGAGTTTCGTACCTTCAAGGCGTGGGGATTGTGCTGTCATGTCATCTACTATATATGACTACGCGGCTTTTGAAAGCCTTGTTTTTCTGCGGTCGGTCTCGTCTTCTATCTCGTGGCCGACGATTTCCTCTATCAGGTCCTCGATCGTCACGATGCCGACAATCCGGTCGTTTCTCTCCACCGGAATAAGGTGCGTGCCCGTGGCAATGAATTTACGCAGCATCGTGTCGAGCGCGGTGCGGCTGCCCACCAGGCGCACGGGGTGCAGCGGCAGGTCATCGACGCGGTAGGGCTTTTCATCAAAGTCGATATCAACCAGGTCTTTCATAAGCAGTACGCCGTAGCATTGGGTCTGGTCGCGGTTGAAAACGGGGATACGGCTGCGGCCGACCTTTTTGATCTCATCGATTTTCTTGCTGGTTAGCGTGGTCGTGGGCCGCAGCCAAAACACGCTTTTCATTGGCAGCATGATGTCGCTGACGCGCTTTTCGCTGAGCTGCAGGGCGCCACGGATAATCTCAACCTCGTCTTCGTCGAGCTCGCTTTCCTGGTGGCCAAGGTGCTCGGTAATCATGATGCCCAGCTCGCGGCGGCTCTGCAAGTGGGCGGGCTGCTTGCCGCGGAACAGCCGGTCGAGCAGCAGCTGCAACGGTTTTGCCACGGGGTAAGTGATGAAAATCATGCCCCACATGACATACCGCAGCTTGGCGCAGTACCACAGCGCTTTCTGGCTGAAGAGCGCCTGCGGGAGGATTTCGCCGAAAATAACGGTAAGGAGCGTGGTAATGACGCCGGCGATCAGCCCGTACAAGGCGTCTTCCAGCACCAGCGAGGTGGCGGAAACCGCGGCGACATTGGCAAGGAGGATGGCGGCGAGCGTGAGGTGGGTGTTTTTACGGAGTGGCAAAACCTGCTTTGCCATCGGCTGGCCGAGTTTTACCTTTCGCTGAAGTTCCTTTAGGTTGAGGGACATCAGCGCGACGTTGAGGCCGGAGCAGATTGCCGAACAGCCAAGAAGGATTATCACGATGACAGTGGTAAGAGCGATACTCACAATTTGAAACGTAACCTCATCAGTAATTACTACTATACGGCAGCCGCGGTTTGAAGGCAAGCGCGGAAGGAGTAAAATAGAAAGGGAAGGGAGGGAAACATGAACGCGAAGCAATTACGTGACGAAGCTGAAAAACTACGGATCAACGCGGGGAGCTTGCGAACCGACGCCGAGTCGATGAAGACCAGCGCAAAGGGGATTGAGGCGAGCGGCGGGTCGGCGGAAGCAGAGCTGCGCCAGGCCGAAGAGCTGGAGCGCCAGGCGGCCGAGCTGGAGAGCCAGGCGGCAATGCACGATGCCGAGGCTGCCCGGAAAACCCAAGAAGCTATGCAGGTAGAACGAAAGAAGGCTGAGGTAGAGAAAACGCTGCGGCGCCAGCTGGATGATCTCGACAAGGAAAAGCAAAACCTGGTTGGCGGGACGACCGGCCTGTTCTAAAGGAGGAAATGATGCCATACAAAAGTACCAGCGAGCTGCCCGAGAGCGTGCAAAACGTATTGCCGGCACACGCGCAAGATATTTATAAAGAAGCATTCAACAGCGCGTACGACCAATACGACACGCCAGAAGAACGCCGCGGAGACGCCGACCGCGAAGAAACCGCGCACAAAGTAGCCTGGAGCGCGGTAAAGCAGAAATACGAGAAAGGCGATGACGACAAGTGGCACGAGAAATAGCGCGTGGCTGATTTTTCAGAGCTGAACTGCGCCGTGGGCGAGGCGGCGCAGCGGCTGCTTGGCTGTATTTTAGAAAGGGAAATCGATGGTGAAACGGTGCGGCTGAAAATCGTCGAGACCGAGGCGTACGACCAAACCGATGCTGCCAGCCATAGCTACAAGGGGCGCACGCCGCGTACCGACATCATGTTTGGACCGGCCGGGCATTTGTACGTGTATTTTACCTATGGCATGCATTACTGCTGCAACGTGACGGTGGGTGAGGATGGCTACGGCGCGGCGGCGCTGATACGGGCGGTCGAGCCGTTAGATGGTGAGGAGATTTTATCGCGCCGGCGCGGCGGCAAAACCGGCGTGCAGCTGACCAATGGTCCGGCAAAACTCTGCCAGGCGCTTGGCATAGACAAGGCGCTGAACGGCCACGACCTCTCGCGGCCGCCACTAAAGCTCATTATGCGGCCAAAAACGAAAGAGGAAATCATCACGGCCACCCGCGTGGGTATCAGCAATGCAAAGGACGTACCGTGGCGGTTTTATATAAAAGGCAATCCGTTCGTATCGAGAGTATAATAAAAGCATGAGCACGTATACCATAAAACGCATATACGACGAACCTACGAAAGATGATGGCTACCGGGTGCTGGTAGACCGGTTATGGCCACGCGGGGTCAGCAAAGAGAGGGCTGCGCTGGACAGCTGGAATAAAGATATCGCGCCCTCGCCGGACCTGCGCACGTGGTTTGGGCACAAGCCGGAAAACTTCGAGGAGTTTGCCGTGCGCTACAGGGAGGAACTGAAAAACAACCCGGCCGTAGCGGAGTTTAAAAAAGAGGCGGAAAAACACGCGAAAGTGATGCTTTTGTATGCTGCCCACGACCCGAAAATAAACCAAGCGGTCATACTTCGTGACTTTTTGTCAAAATAGTTATTGCAATATACACATAACAGGAGTAATATACGTTTTGACATCATTCGTGTACGATGTAGGAGGCTAGTATGCCTGGAAAGACGAAGGCTATGAAAGCTCTCGGGTTCATCGGGTTGGCTTTCCCGCCCGTCGCACTGGCCTACGCGATGGTGGAGTGCATCCGCACTCCTCACACCGCCCCCGCCATGCAGCACCGTCCCGCCCTCTACTGATCCACGGATGTGTCCCGCTGCCGCCACCTCATCCAGAGGCGAGCGGTGGCGGCACATTCCCTATTGCAAACGTGAACAAAGCAGACTATAATACAAACAGTACATTCCGGCCGGCAGGTCGGATTTTTTGCTAGAAAAGGAGCGAAATCATGGAAGATATCAATATCAAGCAACTGACCCTGGCGGTGCGCACCATCGCCGAAGAGAAAAATTTGCCGGAAGAGACGGTGCTTTCCGTTATCGAGCAGGCAATCGCCGCCGCATGGCGCCGCGACAACGGTGAGCGCGAGCAAGAAGTCCGTGCCGAGCTGAACGTCAACGACGGTACGGCCGACGTATTCGTGGCACGCGAAGTCGTCGAAGAAGTCGGCAGCGACGCCGTAGAGATCAGCCTGGAGGACGCCCGCAAAGTGAAAAGCGACGCCCAGATTGGCGATATGATCGAGGAAAAGCACGAAGTGACCAGCTTTGGCCGCGTCGCCGCGCAAACGGCCAAGCAAGTAGTACTGCAGCGCCTGCGTGAAGCCGAGCGCGAAGTCGTGCTGGAAGAATACGAAGACAAAATCGGTACGGTAGTGACCGGCACGGTGCAGCGGGTCGAACCACGCGTTGTGCGCGTAGAGCTGGGCAAAGCGACTGGTATTATTCCGCAGAGCGAGCAAATTCAGGGCGAATTTTATAGCATTGGTGCGCGTATCAAGGTGTTCATCAAGGATATCGAGCGTGACAACCGCGGCCCGCAGCTTATTTTGAGCCGCGGCAACGAAGCCTTCGTAGAATACCTGTTCCGCCAGGAAGTGCCAGAGATGGAAACCGGCGCCGTAGAAGTAAAGGCGATTGCCCGCGAAGCCGGACGCCGCACCAAGCTGGCCGTTCACAGCAGCGTGCCGGGCGTTGACCCGGTAGGTACCTTCGTTGGTGTCCACGGCACCCGCGTCCAGGCGGTCATGAACGAGATCGGCGACCAGGAAAAAAT
>CBIMUR010000059.1:0-4531 GCA_966247155.1 uncultured bacterium | reverse complement strand
TTGCCGTGCCGTCAAAGCTGTATTCCATGCGGCTGATTTTGTTCGCCTCAAGGCTGTCGCAGGCAAACGCGGGCGCTTCGCCGACCTGTACTTTCACTTGGCATTCGTCGCCGGAGGCAGTCTTTGTTTCGTCGCCAACCTTCACATTGGCCGTTACTGTGACGGTGTAGGTATCTGCTTCGGCATACTCGTGAGTGATCGTGTCGTCGGGCGAGGTTTGTTTCGTGCCGTCGCCAAAGTCGAAGTTGTAGCCGGTAATCTCTGCGCCGCCAGACGCGCTGGCCGCAGCTTTAAAGCGGAACTCGGTGCGGCTGATATCGGTGAAGGCCAGGCCGTCACAGGCGTATTCCGGCGTTTCGGGCGGCGGAGTTACGGTGAGCTTTAGCTGGCACTCGGAGACGCCCACCATTTTGTTCGAGCTGCCAACTTTTACCTTGGCCTTTACCTTCACGGTATACGTACCAGGCTCGTCGTATGCGTGCTTGACGGTCCGCGAAGACGACGATTTTTCCTGTCCGTCACCAAAGTCAAAGGCGTAGCCGGTTACTTTCGCACCATTCTTCGCATTGGCCGACGCCGTAAAGCTGTACTCGGTACGGGTAATTTCATTCTTCTTCAAGTTGTCGCAGGCGTACGAAGGCTTCGGTTTTGGCTTTGGCTTCGGGTGCGCCGAAACCGGGTTGCCGCACGACATAATGATAGCGGCCTTGAACTCGCCATTCTTATCAAAGAAAACGAACGCGCGCAGCGACGAGCTGCGGAACGAGACGCTTGGCGTGCGCTCCCAGTACGTGCCGCCGCCGATATGCTTTTTGTGGCTGCCCGGTATGTACTGGCGGCCGATGTTTTTGGCGTTTGTCGCCACCGTACTGCTGCCGACCGTCACGCGGCCATACTTGTGCACGTAGCCCGTTTTGGCGTACGAGCTAGCATTTCGGAGCTCGCCGCTACTCAGGCCATAGGCGTGATAGATATTGTCGAGGTCGTGGTGCGGGTTTTTATTGTATTGCTTCGCTAGGTCATGCGAATTATAGGCGCCGCATTGCATAATCGCATTGTTGTCACAGTCGGCAGCATTCGACGTGCCGTTTACTACGTTTAGCAGCAAAATCGCGCTGATCGCAACGGTAAGTGCCGCCAATGATGCGTAAAACTTCTTCATTTTTCTCCCTTTTGGCCCTCCACAAGCCTTCACCTTAGCATTTATTTTACATTATCATAGACTATACTTACCGTCAATTAACATGCTTACGTTATAAAATCCGCATACATATTTGCGCACAAATTTGCTATACTGTCATATATGAAATCGCTGAGTCTTAGTAAGCCACATATGATCGTTATGGTGGGCATTCCCGGTAGCGGCAAAACTTTCTTTGCCGAAAAGTTCGCCGAGACCTTCCGTGCGCCATATGTCAGCCTGGAAAAAATCGCCGGACACCTTTACGAAGACCAGACGGCTGCCGAGCCGATCGCTGGCGACCAGCTGCACGAGCTGCTAAAAACCGGGCAATCCGTCGTGGTTGAAACCGCCACCGAAACGCGCACCGGCCGTGCCGCGCTCGCCAAAAAAGCACGGGCAAACGGGTACGACACGCTGTTCGTATGGGTACAAACCGACCCGACAACGGCGAAAACGCGCGCCACCCGGCCCGCCAAAAACAGCACCAACCGCATTTTCGAGCCGGAAGAATACGACCGCGAACTAAAGCGTTTCACGCTGCCTTCCGCCATCGAAAAGCCGGTTGTCATCAGCGGCAAACACACGTACGCCACCCAGGCGAAGGTCGTGCTGAAACGGCTCTCCGCGCCACGCGCAGCAATCTCCACCCACGCCACGCCGCCCGTCCGTCCGCCGCAGCCGAACCGCCGCAACATAAGTATCAGGTAAAGGAACCAAACATTGCCAACCATCACCGATGAAGAATTTGGCACCATCACCCTCCGGCGAAGCGCGGCCGCCTCGCACGTCCGTATCCGCGTGGGGCCCGACGGCCGCCTGCGCGCGTCGTTGCCGTTGTACGCGCCGGTCTTTTTAGTCAAGCGCCTGCTCAAGACCTCCCGCCAGCAACTGCGTGACATGCTAGCAGAATCCCACGAGAACATGACGTTTGAGCACGGCATGCAGATTGGCAAGAGCCACACGCTCATCACCCGCGCCACCACCGCCAAGACACCGGCAGCAAAACGCCACGGCCAGCAGATTATCGTGTCGCTGCCCGAGGGAAAAGACATGGCGCACCCCGCCGCCACCCGCATAGTGCGCGACGCCGTAATAGGGGCGCTGCGCGTAGAAGCGAAAAGCTACCTGCCGAAACGCCTGGCATTCCTGGCGGAAGCCGGGGGCTTCTCGTACCAGAAAGTCCGCTTTTCCCACGCCAGCGGCCGGTGGGGAAGTTGCAGCAGCAACGGCACCATCAGCCTGAATATCGCGCTCATGAAACTGCCGTTCGAGCTCATCGATTACGTCCTGGTGCACGAGCTCAGCCATACCGTGGAGATGAACCACTCTAAAGCGTTCTGGCAGCTTGTTGAGACGGCCGACCCCGAGTACAAAGCTCACCGCGCGCTTTTGAAAAAAGAGAGCCCTTCCATTTAAAACGCCCGTGCTATAATGGGCGTAGTTATGCACAAACTCGGTGGGAGAAAGATAAATATCAACGAAGGGACGGCACGCATCATGCGTTTTGCCGCCCTGCTGATGCCGGTCATTCTGCTGTTTTATGGGGTTTTAGTGGGCCTTGGGTTTGCCGACGCGTCGCATTTTGCCGGCCAGTACGTTTTTTTCAGCCTGATGATCCCCTGGATACTGCTGGCCTCGTACCAATTCCTTTACCCGGCCAAAACCCTGGGCGGCACCGCCCTGTGGCTGGCGGTATACCATGGCATGTCGGTGCTTTACATACTGTTCGTCTCGGGTTTCGCGACACCGTTCGTTGTCACATGGATCTTGCTGTTTATCTTTTCAAACGCGTACTTCAAAGGCGTCGGGCTGTGGTATAGCGTTCTCGTGCTGGCTTTTACTGCCGTTACCGACGAGCTGATGCATATCGGTGACGCTAGCGTCATGACGAACGACATTCTCGCGGTAGGCGCCGTATTGATAGTCGGTACGGCCGTTATCGGCATCAGCCGGATCCAAGAGATTGACGAAGCGGAGCTCGCCAAAAGCAAGGCGCTTGAGTCGCTGCAGCGCGACCGTATCCTCACCATCGTCAACAATCTGGCCGACGCCGTGCTAAGCGTTGACGCCAAGGGAATCGTGCGCGTATACAATGCCGCCGCCCTCAACCTCCTCGACACCAACACCAACCTCAACGGCGAGCGCCTCAACGAGATAGTCAAAGTGCACGACAGCGAGGGTAACGCCATCAAGTTATTTGAATACCTCAAACGGTCGCGCGGCGTCGAGGTCCGCGACGACCTCGTTATGACACAAGGCGAGGAAGCGATCCGCCTGGAGGCCACCTATTCGCCGATCCGCGGCAGCTACAAATCAAAAAAACGCGCCGGCGCGGAAGACGGCTTTATCCTTATTTTGCGCGACGTTACCAAAGCAAAAAGCCTGGAAGAAGAGCGCGACGAATTCATCAGCGTCGTCAGCCACGAGCTCCGCACGCCGATCACCATTGCCGAGGGAACCATCAGCAACGTGCAGATAATGATGGACCGCCCGGACATTTCCGACAAGATACTCAAAGAGGGGATTAACGCCGCGCACGAGCAGATTATCTTCCTAGCCAGGATGGTCAACGATCTCAGCACCCTTTCGCGCGCCGAGCGCGGTGTCGCCGACACGCCGGAAACCATTGGCGTCCGGGCGCTGGTAGACGACCTGTTCAATGAATACGCGCCACAGGCAAAAGCCAAGAACCTGCGGTTCGATCTCGACCTCGGCACGCACCTTGGCAGCGTTACCGCCAGCAGCCTCTACCTGCGCGAACTGCTGCAAAACTTCATCACCAACTCTATAAAATACACCAAGGAGGGCGGCGTCACGCTGGCCGTCCACCAGAAAGATAGCGCCATCACCTTCGAGGTACGGGACACCGGCATCGGCATAAGCAAAAGCGACCAGGCGAAAATTTTCGACAAATTCTACCGTTCGGAAGATTACCGCACGCGCGAAACCGGCGGCACCGGCCTAGGCCTGTACGTCGCTATGAAACTGGCGAAAAAACTCGGAACCCGGATAGAGCTGAAAAGCCGTCTCAACCATGGGTCGAGCTTTAGTTTTACGCTGCCAATTAAAAAATAACTACTGGTCAATTTTGAAGGAATCGGCGCGCGGCGTCGCGGCCGTAATGAGGCGGCCTTTCCAGGTAATCGTATGGCGGGAATAGCCCCATACGCTCTGAACCAGCAACACGAGCTCCTGCAGCACGATGACCGGCCACAACAGCCCACCGACCCACCAATTGTGCTGCCATACGCGGCTAGTATATATGCTGTATACCGCCATAAAGGCCACCATAAACCACAGCGCCATGACCTGCATCTCCGTCCAGCCAAAAAAGGGCGCGCTCAGCAG
>CBIMUR010000058.1:0-4587 GCA_966247155.1 uncultured bacterium | reverse complement strand
AAAACTGAAGATAATGACTTCATAACTACACAAGACGGCGAACCATTGGAGTTTTCTGTCGCAAACAATCCAAATGTGAGCGTTGGCCTTTTCAACTACCCGGTTCTTATGGCCGCCGATATCCTGCTATACAATGCACTTTACGTGCCGGTGGGCGACGACCAAACCCAGCACCTGGAATTCACACGCGATATTGCCGCACGTATGAACAATAAATTCGGCGAGATATTCACCGTGCCAAAAGCCGTCAAAGAACAGCACGAGTTCTTCGGCAAAGACCAAGGCCTGCGCATTAAAGACCTGGTAGACCCAAGCAAAAAAATGAGCAAGAGCGATGAAACCGGCAGAGGCGTGATTTTCCTGGGCGACGACCCGAAGCTTGCCGCCAAGAAAATCATGTCGGCTACCACCGACGACAAAGCCGAAATCCATTTCGACCGGGCGGGGCAGCCGGGTATCAGCAACCTGCTAGAGATCCTGGCGCTTTTGCGCGGCGTACCGCGCCAGCAGGTGGTAGCCGAATTTGAGGGCCACACCCGCTACGGCGATTTCAAAAAAGTCGTCGCCGGCGAAGTAGAAAGCTTCCTCGCCGATTTTCAGTCACGCCTCAAAAGCGTTGACGACACGGCGCTGCTTGCCAAGCTAGAGGCTTCCGAACGCGAGCTGGCGAAAACGGCGAACGCCACGCTGCTGCGCGCCCAGCGGGCAGTCGGGCTGCGGCCGAAAGGGAACTGATGGTAAAAGTTTCCTCTAGTGACATCCTCGCGATTTTACGCCGCTTCGAGCTGGCGGGCGACGACAATGTCCCGCGCCACGTAGAGCAAGTGAAATTCGCCCACCCAAGCGCCACGAACACGCTCGTGTCGTTCCGCTTTAACAAACAGCAGTTTTACGTGCTGTTCGACGACACGGCCGAAGACGATACCGACTATGTCCTCAGCCAAATCCGCAGGGAAAAGCAAGACGCGGAGGGCGAGGTACTGAAAAACCCGAACGACCACATCACTACCTACGCGCTGCCATTCAAGGGCAAAGATGTCTACCTTTTCGCCGTCACGTCCGATAAGAAGCGGCTCGACGCCGTGCTGGCCGAGCGCTACCCGCATGCGTCGCGCAGCACATGGCAGAAACACATCAAAGCCGGATACGTTAGCGTCAACGGCCAGGTGCGGCTGTCGCCCAAGCACGACGTTACTGATGCCGATAGCATCGCCGTAAATACGCCGGATGCCGCCGATTTCAGCGCGGAAGAGCTGCCGATTCTTTACCTCGACGATAACGTTATCGTCATTAACAAGCCGGTCGGTGTTCTCACTCATGCCAAAGGCGCGCTAAACGATGAGTTCACCGTGGCTGAGTTTTTCCGCCACTACACCACCTACGGCCTCGACACCAACCGCCCTGGCATCATTCACCGGCTCGACCGCGATACCAGCGGCGTCATGATCGGCGCGCGCAACCCGGAAACGGCCGCGCTTTTACAAAAGCAGTTCGCCGACAGGAAGGCCAAGAAAACCTACCTCGCCGTGGTTGACGGCGTACTGAAAGAACCTGTAGCTAAAATCGACCTGCCAATAGGCCGCAACCCGGCGGCGCCCAGCACCTTTCGCGTCGACGCAAAGGGCAAACCGGCCATTACGGAATACTCGACCATTTCCATCGTCGATGGCCACAGCCTCGTCGAGCTCCGCCCGCAAACCGGCCGCACCCACCAGTTGCGCGTCCACATGGCACACGTCGGCACGCCGATTTACGGCGACCGGGTCTACGGCAAACCGTCCGACCGCCTCTACCTACACGCGTTCAAGCTGGAGATTACCATCCCAGACGGCAAACGCACCACGTTCACCGCGCCGGTACCAGATGACTTTACCGCCAAGTTCCCTGGAGTCTCGCTCACGTGAGCCAGCCCATCCTTCATCCTGCCACCAAGAGAACCATCGACAGTCTCGTGCGCGCACTGCCGCAGTCGCTGCTTCTGAGCGGGCAGGCGGGCGTCGGCCTGATGACGACTGCCACGCACATAGCCGGTAGCAGCCTTGCCGGGCGCGTCTCCCCGGAAGACGCCAAAGGGCAGCCGGATAGCGAGAATGGCACCATCTCTATCGAGGCGGTCCGGGGCCTGTACGAGCAGACCCGTGCCAAATACACACGGCGGCAGACCATTATCATCGACAACGCCGAGCGCATGAGCCGCGGCGCCCAAAACGCTTTCTTAAAGCTGCTGGAGGAGCCGAACGAGCATATTTATTTCATTCTGACGTCGCACCAGCCGGGGCAGCTGCTTCCGACCATCCGTTCCCGCGTACAGCACGTAGCCATCCTGCCCGTTACGCCCGAGCAAACGGCCAGCTTCATCACATCGCTAAGCGTAGATGACAAAACGAAGCAAGCCCAGCTGCAGTTCATTGCAAGCGGGCTGCCCGCCGAACTGGTGCGGCTCGTGGGCGACGACGAGCATTTTGCCGCGCGCGCAGCAGTTGTCGGCGACGCGCGTGACTTTTTGCAAGGCGACACATACCAAAAACTCCTCGTCATCCAGAAATACAAAGCCAGCCGGACAGGCGCGCTGCAACTTATCGATAGCGCCATGCACCTCCTACGCCGCACCCTCAGCGCACAGCCGCAACCGGCACTCGTAACGAAGCTCGACCACTTGCTAAGCGCGAAAGAACGCATCGCCGCCAACCAAAATATCACCCTCCAACTGGCAGTATTCGTGTTATAATAAAGGCTATATGTTAGGGATTTTACTCGTAGCGGGATTTGGCGCGTGGGCCGTTTTCAGACAACAGACCATTACCGAAGTCGCCACTGATTTGCCACTGAAAATTTCCGAGAAGCTGGAGCGCCTGTGGGACGTTGCCCAGGAATCGCTGCGTGACCGCAAATACCTGCGCGCCGAAAAAGCGCTCCTTACCATCCTGCGCGTCGACGAGCGCAACGCCACCGCCTACAACCGCCTTGGTATCCTATACGCCAAGCAACAGGCGTTCAAGGACGCCATCGAATGCTTTGAAATCGCCCAAAGCCTGGAGCCAAGCGCCAGCAGCCTGCACAACGTCGGCCTGATTTATTACGAAACGAAACAGTACGAGAAAGCCGCGCTTGCGTTCGAACAGGCGCTTGCCATGGAGAGCGACCTTGCGGCCCGGCACGTGGCCTATGCCAAGGTGCAGGAAAAACTCGGCCACACCAAAAAGATGATTGCCTCGCTGGAAACCGCCCTGCAAATAGAAGAAACGCCCCAGGTCATCAATATTTTAGCTGACGCCTACGACCGTAACGGCCAGCCGGAACTTGCCGCCAAGCTCCACGAAAAAGCCGCCAAAATGCTCACTCCCGCCACTAAATCAAACCAAATCCGCCAGGTCCGCCGGGTGATGTAGCCTACCGGGCGCCTTGTTTAATAGACTCAACAAAATCAGAAACAAGCAAAGTATCCCACGTCGAGAATAGCGGCGAGGGCAAATCATCAAATGTCCGCCACTCTATGGCAGTACACTTTTCGGGCTCCATAATTTTCGGCTCGCCACCAGCGTAGCTGCTCGTTAGCCAAAGCGTTATGAAATGCTTTTCATCAGCAGGGAAAAGATCGTTCGTCACGCCTACTAAACGCACATCCGCGATATCTAGGCCCACCTCTTCCTTTACCTCACGCCTGGCCGTATCTTCAAAAGCTTCTCCGAACTCCATTTTTCCGCCCGGCGGCGCCCACGTGCCCGCGCCATGCGAACCACGGCGCTTCATCATAAGAAATTTACCATCTTTAAAAATAAATACCGCCGTACCTACCTGAACCTGCTTTTTATCCATAGTTCCATTGTACCGCGGCCAAGAAAAAAGCACGACCTAAGGCCATGCTTTTTTCTTGGTACTGGGGGTAGGATTCGAACCTACGAAGGCGAATGCCGACAGATTTACAGTCTGTTGTGTTTGACCGCTTCACTACCCCAGCCTAGGACATAGGACAAACCTACGGTTTTTCCTATCGCGCCGAGAACGAAGTCAATTCGTTCATCGGGCTGTGCTTTTCCCTCATTATAAATGTGGAGCCGCTTTTCGGACTCGAACCGAAGACCTGCTGTTTACAAAACAGCTGCTCTAACCAACTGAGCTAAAGCGGCGCGGTTACACGAGTACAGGTACAAGTGTACCCTAAGCGGACGGTTTTTTCAAGGAAAAGAAAGCGTGGATATACAATAAAACTCCCCATGGGCGGGGAGTTTTATGCTAGCTCTTGCGCGGCTTGATCTCGTTGCGGCCAAGGTTTTTCTTGGTTTCGCTGTACCATGCGTGCACGCGGGCGATCGGGTCGTATTTGCGGATGCGGATTTTCTCGGTCGTGTTTTGCGTATTCTTGGTGGTGTAGTAGGTGCGGTGACCGGTAAGCTCGCTCACGAGGCCAACCAGCTTGCGCTTCGTATTTTTCTTAGCCATATGCTCTCTCTTTAAACGTTATTTCGAAATCTTACTTATTGTAGCATTATTTTACAATAATTACCAGGTTTGAAACAAAAAATGGAGCCACCTTCGAGACTTGAACTCGAGACCCCTTCCTTACCATGGAAGTGCTCTACCACTGAG
>CBIMUR010000057.1:0-4689 GCA_966247155.1 uncultured bacterium | reverse complement strand
CCAAATCGTTTATGATAGTCATAAGTATGTTCAAGAAATACATCCAGAAGAAGCTCGAAAAGTACGTCGTAAAGTATTTTAAAAAACACCCGGAGGTAAAGCTGGTAGTGGTAGCCGGCAGCGTGGGCAAGACCAGCACCAAGCGCGCTATCGCCACGCTCCTTTCGCAGCGGTACCGCGTGGCGCTGCACGAAGGCAACCACAACACCCATCTCAGCGCGCCGCTCGCAATCTTGGGCATTGAGTACCCGGAAAACGTGAAGAGCATTGGCGCGTGGTTATCGGTGTTCGCGGCAGCGCGCCAGCGGATCAAGCAACCAAGCGGTACGGACGTGATTATCGCGGAAATCGGCGCCGACCGTCCCGGCGATATCGCGCATTTTGGCAGCTACCTGCAGCCGGCCATCGGCGTGGTAACGGCAGTGACGCCCGAGCACATGGAATTTTTCTCTGGCATGGACGCGGTAGCGAAAGAGGAGCTGACGGCGGCGAACATGTCGGGGCTGGCCATTATCAACCGTGACGATATCGACGCTGAATACGCGAAGTTCCTCACCAACCCGAACGTTGATACGTACGGCACGACCGGCCTGGCGGAATACCGTTTTGAGGTGCAGGATTTTGATATAGCAACCGGCTATGTCGGCTCGGTCATCACGCCCGATTTCGAGCAGCCTATTCCGGCAACGATAAAGGTATTCGGCGAGCATAGCCTGCGTCCGGCGATGGGCGCGGTGGCAGTAGCGGTGAAGCTTGGCCTTACGTCCGCGGAGATTGCCAGCGGCCTGGCGCTTATCCGTTCGGTGCCGGGGCGCATGAACGTGCTGCACGGCGTCGAGGGCACGATGATTATCGACGATACGTACAACTCCAGCCCGCTCGCGGCAAGTTCGGCACTGCAAGCGTTGTATGGCCTGCAGGTGCCGCAGCGTATCGCTATCCTTGGTAGCATGAACGAGCTTGGCGCGTCTTCTGCCGCCGAGCACGAAAAGCTGGGCCTGATGTGCGACCCGTCCCTGCTGGCATGGGTAATTACCATCGGTGAAGAAGCCGAGAAGTATTTGGCGCCGGCAGCCCGGCAGCGTGGCTGCCAAGTAAAGAGCTTTAAGAGTGCCATTGAGGCTGGCGGGTTTGCGCACAGCGTCTTGGAAGAAGGCGCGGCGATTTTAGTGAAGGGGTCACAGGGTGGCATTTACGCCGAAGAGGCGGTGCGGGTACTATGCGTTATGAGCGAAGACGTAGAATTGGTGCGCCAATCGCCCGAGTGGACGAAAATCAAGGAAGCTTTTTTCTCTAAATTCGCTTAGAACTGTGTTAAGCTAACTATAAGCAGTTTAGTTTACGTGAGGGGAAAAGCGTATGGACGATAGAGAAAAACAGCAATTACCGCAAGAGGAGAAAGCGCCGCCAAACGTGCCGCCATCCCCGGAAGCGCCCGCCGCCCCGACGGAAGTAGAGCCGCCAACGCAGCAATTCTCTACAAGCCTCGAGCCAAGCCCGATGTCAAACGCGGCAGCCAAAGAAAACCAGCCGTTCGAAGCGCCGCCTACGGCACCGAAGCCGAAAAGAAAGGGTATGATTATTGCCATTATCGTGGCCGCGGCGCTGGTAGTCCTGACCGGCGGAAGCGCGCTGGCGTACAATTTCTGGTACCAAAACCCAAACAAAGTGGTTGGCGATGCGCTGATGAATGCGCTGGAGGCAAAGTTCGTTTCACTTGAAGGCACGGCCGATTTCTCTGAGGGTAGCAATAGAAAAGCGAGCATCGTATTTGACGGCGGCAATAACGAGGGTGCCAGCGCGCTTAATATGAAGGCGTCCGTGTCGATGGACGGCAGAGACTATTCGTTTGGCGGCGGCTTGTTCGCCGACGCGAAGGGGACGCTGTATTTTAAGGTGAACGGTGTCAGGGATATCGTAAAAGATTTTCGCGGGCAATTACCTCCCGCCTCGCTGCCGCCGTTTGACAAGCTGGTGAAAAAGATCGATGACCGGTGGATTAGCCTGAAGGCGAGCGACACGAAAGAGTTCAGCGAAAGCTACTCAAGGGCGCAGAAGTGCCTTGCTGAATCGGCCAAGAAGCTACGCGACGACAACAATCTTAGGACGGAAGTAATCGACGCCTACAAAAAGAACGTGTTCATTAAGGTTGAAAAATCTCTCGGCAGCAAAGACGGCAGCCTGGGGTATGAACTTAGCATTGACAATACTAAGGTAAAAGACTTTAATAAGGCCTTTAAAGAAACGACGTTTTTTAAAGACATGCACAAGTGCGACCCTGGCTTTAACGTAGATGACCCAGTGGAGAGTGAGGCTGCGGGCAAAGTAAAAACCACGACTGAGGTATGGGTTAGCCGCTGGTCGCACGAAGTGACAAAGCTGGCGGTCGACGTGTCGGAAGACGGCCAAAAAGGGAGCATCGTGCTTGAGCCGACATTTAATAAAGCCAAAGAACTAAAGGCGCCGGAAAACGCGATTACTATGCAGCAACTGAAGGCTGATATCGACGAATTGGTGCAGTCGATTATGGCGCCGACGTTCGCTCCGGCAGCCCCGTCAAGCCAGCCAATGTCAAGCGACAGCGACCTTTTCTCATAGCTAATCTGTACGCCGGTGTATAACAGGGGCAAAAATTTGGTATACTGGTGTATATGAAGCGCTACAACCCCTCTGAGATCGAACCGAAATGGCAAAAAATTTGGGAACAGCGGCAGGCATATGTCGCGAGCGACGAGCTAGAGAAGCCCAAGTTTTACCTTTCGTGCATGTTCCCATACCCTAGTGGCGCTGGCATGCACACCGGCCACGCGTTCGAGCACGCCATCGTGGACGCGATTGCCAGGTTTCACCGCGCGCACGGAGAAAACGTGCTGAACCCCATGGGGTGGGATGCCTTCGGCTTGCCGGCGGAAAACTACGCCATTAAAACGGGCACCGCGCCGGCAGAGGTGACCAAAACCAACATTGCCAACTTCAAAAACCAGCTGCGTCGCATGGGCGCCAGCATCGACTGGAGCCGCGAAATTAACACCAGCGACCCGGAATATTACCGCTGGACGCAGTGGATTTTTACCAAGTTTTACGAGCGCGGCCTGGCCTACCAAAAAGAAAGCCTGCAGTGGTGGTGTCCGGTCGACAAAACCGTGCTAGCCAACGAGCAAGTGGAAGGCGGCAAATGCTGGCGCTGCGGCAGTGAAGTGGTGAAAAAATCTATGAAACAGTGGTTTTTCAAGATTACCGAGTATGCCGACGCGTTGCTGAGTGAGATCGAAGACCTTGACTGGCCGCAAAAAATCAAAACCGCGCAGACCAACTGGATCGGCAAAAGCCAGGGCGCCGAAGTTGACTTTGAGCTGGAGTTTGAGAACGAAACGCTGAACGAGAACCGCGGCCCGGACGGCGAAAAAGCGCACGTTACTGTATTTACCACCCGGCCCGACACGCTGTTTGGCGCGACGTTCCTGGTGCTTGCGCCCGAACACAAGTGGGTTGAGCTGGCACTGCGGCACGGCGACGTGCTGGCGAACAACGCCGAGGTTGACGAGTACGTGAAAACCGCGCTGAAAAAGTCGGAGATAGAGCGGCAAGGCGCCGGCGACAAGGAAAAAACCGGCATCGAGCTGCGCGGCGTGAAAGCGATTAACCCGGCAACGGGCGAGCCGATTCCGGTATGGACGGCCGATTATGTGCTTGGCGGCTACGGCACCGGCGCGATAATGGCAGTGCCGGCGCACGATGAACGCGACAATGAGTTCGCCGAAAAATTCAAGCTGCCGATTGTAAACGTAATTGACGGCAAGAAAAATGACGGCGGCGTGATCGTTACCGAAGGGGCGCTGCAAAACAGCGGTGCGTTTGATGGCATGGAAACCAGCGAAGCGCGCGAAGAAATCGTGGCGTGGCTAGAGCAGCAAGGCGTTGGCAAAAGCAAAACGACCTATAAAATGCGCGACTGGCTTATCTCGCGCCAACGCTACTGGGGTGCGCCGATTCCTATCATTCACTGCGAAGAGCACGGCGCGGTTGCCGTGCCGGAAGATCAGCTGCCGGTCGTTCTTCCAGAGGTAGAAGATTACGCGCCGAAGGGCGACGGCAAATCGGTACTAGCATCGCAAACCGACTGGGTAGCTACAACTTGCCCAACATGCGGCCAGCCGGCAAAGCGCGAGACCGACACCATGGACGGCTACGCCTGTAGTAGCTGGTACTTGCTACGCTACACCGACCCGCACAACGCCGAGCAGGCCTGGGCGCCGGAAAAAGCCAACGCTTGGGCACCGCTAGATTATTACGTGGGCGGCGACCACGCCGTCGCGCATCTGCTGTACGTACGCTTCTGGACGCACGTGTTTAAGGATATGAACCTGACCGCTTTCAAGGAGCCGGTGAAAAAACTGGTCTACCATGGCTACGTGAACGCCGAAGATGGTACGAAAATGAGCAAAAGCAAGGGGAACGTGATTGACCCGCTTGATATTATCGACCAAGGCTATGGTGCCGACGCGTTGCGCACCTATCTGCTGTTTATGGGCCCTATTGAACTGGACGCGCCGTGGGATCCGCGTGGGATTGCCGGCATTTACCGTTTTTTGAACCGCGTTTGGACGCTCATTCAGGAGTTTGATGAGGCAGACAAGAACTTTGCTGGCAACGACGGCGCCGTGAAGCGCGCGCAGCATAAAACCATCA
>CBIMUR010000056.1:0-4727 GCA_966247155.1 uncultured bacterium | reverse complement strand
CGGCGCCGAGTGCCAGATTTTCACCGACAGCGAGTTTTGGATCAACGTGATTACCAAATGGAGCATTGGCTGGGAGAAAAACGGCTGGAAAAAGAAGGGCGGCGAGATAAAAAACCTCGACATCGTGCAAGAGGTATACCCGCTGTATCGCAGTAGCAATGCCACGTTGGTGTGGGTGCGCGGCCACGTGGGCGACCCGGGCAACGAGCTGGCCGACGAGTGGGCAAACAAAGCGCGCGAAAAAGTGCTGGCCGGAGAACTGCAATGACCGCCGAAGACGTAAAAGACGCCTTGCAGGAGCACGCCAGCCCTGAGGACGCGGTGTTTTTGCAGCGGTTTTTCAAAACGGGCGACGGGCAGTACGGCGCGGGCGACACATTCATTGGCGTGCGCGTGCCGCAGACACGGGCGGTATGCAAAAAGTTTGCCGCATTGCCACTTGCCGAGGTAGAAAAACTGCTAGCAAGCGAAGTGCACGAGCACCGGCTGGCAGCGGTGATTTTGCTGGCGGACGCGTATAAAAAAGCCGATGAGCCCACGCGCAAAGAAATTTACGATTTTTACCTGGCCGCGGTATACGAGGGCAGGGTGAACAACTGGGATTTGGTCGACGCGTCGGCGGAGTTTATCATTGGCGAGTATTTGTATGACAAGCCGCGCGACTTGCTGTTCCGCTTGGCGAAAAGCGAGAGCGTTTGGCAGCGGCGCGTGGCGATGCTGAGCAGCTTTGGCTTTATAAAAAAGGGCGACGCTACTACCGCGCTGGAGCTGGCCGAAGTGCTGCTGCACGACCCGCACGATCTCATCCAAAAAGCTGTGGGCTGGATGCTGCGCGAGGCAGGGAAACGCTGCGACGAAAAGCTGCTGACCGATTTTTTGGAAACACATGCTGCCGTGATGCCGCGCACCACGCTGCGCTATGCTATCGAGCGCCTCAGCCCGGCGCAAAAAGCTGATTTTATGGCGAGAAAAAACAATGCGTGAGCAGATCGCGCGGGCGAAAACCATGCAGCTGGCTACGCAAAAAGATGGCCAGCCATGGATCTGCACGGTATACTTCGTACTTTTTGAAGGTAATTTTTACTGGCTAAGTTATCCGGAAAGACGCCATAGCAGAGAGGCCGTAGAAAATCCAAACGCGGCAATAGCAGTAGTAGTGAAAAAAGACCTGCCGGTGATCGGACTGCAGAGCGAAGGCGGCGTGGCGATGGTGGAAGACGTGGCGGAGATCGAAGCCGTGCTGCCGCTCTACGTGGAAAAATACGGCAGCGGAAAGCAATTCGTGCAGCGGTACAAGGCCGGGAAAAACCACCACGTTTTGTACCGTTTTACGCCGCGAAAAACCGTGCTGTTTGACGAGCGGAACCATCCGGAAAACCCACAACGCGGCATCTCGCTGGCGGTTGACAAGTAACTTATTCGCCGTATAGTATACACGTAACATAAAACGCTCGCACGGCGCGTCTCAATATAACTTTTTTTGTATTCGGACACATCGGCGCGAGCAAGGAGAAACGATGGCGCGCAATGAATCCTCGGCCTGGGAGGTCACTTTAAATGATGAAGAACACGGTGAAGAAGCGGAAAAGCTGTACGATTTTCGAACGGCGAAACCGGGTGAAGTGGTGACGCTCCTTACCGACCAAGGCATGCATGAACTGGTGCGCCTTGCTACCGCGGCCGAGGGCGATGACTCCATGAAAAACTGGTTGCACGACGGGCAGGTCGCCGACGTGACGCTGTTTGAGCCGAATAAAAACGGCGCGTCGCTGCGCTTGCCGGGCAGGGCGGTGCTGGAGCGCAACATGGAAGTAAGGGTGAATTACGTGAAACTGCCGTCGGAACAAGCGAACGTGTCGCGGAGTTTGGGCAGGGCCGCGGGAATTGCCAAAGGTCTAGAACGGGCAAAGGCACTTACCTACGCTTCGATGCTCGACAAATGAATACATTTCTTGTAGACTAAAAAAGTTAACAAACCAAATATCAAGAGCGCGGTGAGGGACTGGCCCTATGACCCGCCGGCAACCAGCCATGCGTGGCAACGGTGCTAACTCCAGCCTGATTGGTTTCAGGAAAGATATGCGATCACTCGTTCTCCTTTCTGAGCTGTCAGGGCAGATAGAAAGGAGATTTTTTATGTCTGCACAACCAAATTACCGAACGGCCGAGAGCGTGTCGCCAAAGCACCCGGATAAACTATGTGATCAGATTTCCGACGCGATTTTAGACGCGCACCTCGAGGAAGATCCGCAGGCGCGCGCCGGTATCGACGTGGCGGGCGGGCATGGTTACGTGTTCGTGACGGGCGAGGTGACGTCTCGCGCAAAAAACGTGGACGTGGAAGAAATCGTGCGGCGGATTGCCGGAAACGAGGTAAAAATTTATACGCACCTCGTAGAGCAAAGCCCGGAAATCGCCCAGGGCGTGGATACGGGCGGGGCGGGCGACCAGGGGATTATGATCGGCTACGCCACGAGCGAAACGCCGGAGCTATTGCCGCTAGAAGTGATTTTATCGCGCCGGCTGAACGAGTTTTTGTATAAAAAATGGCCGTTCGACGGCAAGACGCAGGTAACGCTGAAAGACGATGAAATCGTTTCGGTGGTGGCGAGTTTTCAGCACGCGCCCCACGATGAGCTGAAAGCGGCGGTGGAAACGTGGCTGGAAGGTCATAAAAAGGCAGTAGACGTGAAACTGCATATCAACCCGAGCGGCGACTGGAACCAAGGCGGCTTTGACGCCGACGCCGGACTGACCGGCCGCAAGCTGATCGTGGATAATTACGGCCCGCGCATTTCCATTGGCGGCGGGGCGTTCAGCGGCAAAGACGCCAGCAAGGTAGACAGGAGCGCGGCGTACATGGCGCGCAAGATCGCCGTGGATTATTTGAAAAAACGCGAGGCGAACGAGGTGTTCGTGCGCCTGGCGTATGCTATCGGCGTGGCCGAACCGCTGGAAGCCAGCGTGATCATCGACGGCCGGCATGAAGTAGTAGAAGACTACGACCTGACGCCGCGCGGGATTATAAAAGCGCTGGACCTTTTGAAGCCACAATACGAAAAAACGGCCCGTTACGGCCATTTCGGGCATAATTTTACCTGGGATAAATAGGCAAAACATGAAAGAAGCCCCGCGCCGGGAGCGTCGCGCGGGTGGCGCGGGGCTTCTTCCGGGCGGGGCGATGCGACCTTACTTTAGTCGTTGATCCCGAAGACGACGGGTGCGTGCGGTGGCGCGCTCATCAGCCTTTGCAGGTAGCCGTTGAGCTCACCTCGACGAAGAAGGAGGTGAAGGATGGTGGCCGTATTGATGGCCGCCGTCCCGTATCTCCCCACCCCCTGGACGACGAGCTCATGCCCGGGTCCAGTGGCGGTGAGGGTGCGCCACTCGACGGTCACCGTTCTCCAGTGAGTTCTGGAGAACGCTCCGCCGTCGTGGATGAGCCTGACGACTTCGAACAGCGCGTCCTCACTGTTCGCTTTTTCGATGGTGCGGGACAGTGTTGCCCCGCTGCCGAAAGATGAATCGTAGTCGAATCCCATCTGTACACTCCTAGCTAGTGGGCGGGATGGACAATATTATATTACGATATTATGTAGATTCAGTCAATTACCTGGCAAAAATGTCCCGACTTGCGGTACAATAAATGCTAGTCAATCCAAAACACGAAAGTTAGAATATGGAACCCGAAAACACCCAAGAAACGACCGATATTTTCCTGTGGGCGAACAACACCGATGGCATTAAAAACGACCTGGACGTAGAGTTCTTTTTGTTCAATAAAAACTACACGCCGTACAGCACGCATTTTGCCAGCGATTTGAACGCGCAAATCAAGCCGCTGTTTTTGTTCGACCTCATCAATTTCGTGAACATGGGCGCGGGCACCGGCCTTTCCGTGCGTGATTTTGAGCTGTCCGACGGGGAAGAGAACGTGCTGCTGCGGACCGACCTGGCGAAAGTCGGCCGGGCGGAAACGCTGATCCACCTGATAGAAAAAGAGCGCCATGATATCGTGGAGTTCAGCCAAGAAGAGCACGAATTCAAGCGCATAAAAGGTATCGTCGCGCGGTTTACGCATAAGGAAAACCCGAAAAAAGCTTTTTACGCCGTAAAAGCCATTTCGCAGGGCGGCGTGCTGAACGGCGCGACGTCCTGGGAGTTCCGCGAGGGCAAGTTCGGCGCGTTCCAGGCGGACGTGGGGCTGAAAATGCCCACCGACAACCAGGTGCTCATTATCGACAAAGACATTTTCGTGTTCAACCAGGCGAAATTTGAAAAACTGTTCAATTATGACTACAAAAAACAGGCGCTGGCCGACCAAAAGGTAGAGGAAATCAGCAAGCAGTACAAGCTGAGCTTCCCGGACGGGCTGGATTTGCAAACGCTGGTGCGCGACCGCAAAAAAATCGTCAACAAACTACAAAAAATGGAAATCGGCGGGGTAACGCAAGAGCAAGCCGTGGAATACGCCGACGAAATGCAGCTCGAGCTGATGACCGACGACGCCGGCGCGATTATCATCATGGATGGCAACGACCTCGACATGTTCGTTAACCTGATAAACGAGGATTACATCGTGAGCGAAATTACCGGCAAACGGTACGAGATAAAGAGCAAAAAACTGCTCGACGAGCCGGACGGCGAACCGCCACGCGGCTAAAAAGCCGCACAAAATGCTTGCAAATAGCAAAATATACGCTATGATAGCAATGAAAGGCAACGAC
>CBIMUR010000055.1:0-4741 GCA_966247155.1 uncultured bacterium | reverse complement strand
GGCTTCTCCGACAAATACCGCAACGTCGACGTGCTGATCGTGGACGACATGCAGTTTATCGCCGGCAAGGAAAAAACCCAAGAGGAATTCTTCCACACCTTCAATATCCTCCACCAGACCAACAAGCAGATCATCATCAGCAGCGACAAGCCGCCAAAAAGCATCCCCACCCTCACCGAGCGCCTGCGCAGCCGGTTTGAATGGGGCATGTCGATTGACGTGCAGATGCCGGATTTTGAAACGCGCTGCGCGATATTGGAAACGAAAGCCTCGCTCTCCGGCGTCGAGCTTGGCCGCGACACGGTGGAATACCTGGCAAACAACATTAAAACCAACATCCGCGAGCTGGAGGGCGCGCTCAACCAGCTGCTTGCCTACGCTGAAATGCGCGGCATCACGCCGGACATCGCCACGGCCGAAGGGCTGATTGGCAATGTCCGTCAAAGCCGGCCGCAGCACGTCACCCCAAAGCAAATCATCGACAAAACCGCCCGGCATTTCCAAATAGATACCAAAGAAATGTGCAGTGCCAAGCGCGACAAGCATATCGTCGTGCCGCGACAGGTCGCCATGTATCTGCTACGGAGCGAGCTTCATCTCAGCTTCCCGAAAATCGCCGGCGAGCTTGGCCGCAAAGACCACACCACCGCCATCCACTCGGTCGAGAAAATCGAGAAGGCAATCAAACTCGATTACCTCATCCGCGAGCAGGTCGCCGAGATACGGGAGAAGCTCTATGCGTAAGGCGTGTGGAAAACCTGGGCAAAGCGTGCGAGTAGCGCCGGGTAAAACCGGTGCACGGTTGTCCACTATGTCTCATGCCTGCCACGTTCTTGCCCTAGACACCCGTGTAAAACCCGCGGTTGTCCGCCGGATTTCCCAAACTTTTACCCGGTACGTTTCCCCAGGTAAATTCGCGCTTCCACCCCTGATTGAACACTATTTGTACCCAGTTTCCACAGCACCTATTAATAACCGCAGCCAAATGAATTAAAAAGAAAGGTAATAATGATGGAACTTTCAGTCACCCAGGAAAACTTGACCAAAGCGCTCGGTAACGTCGGGCGCGTTGCCAGCAGCAAGGCAGGCCTCCCTATCCTGAGCAATATCCTGCTTCGGACAGACGGCAACCGGCTGCTCGTAGCGGCGACAAACCTAGAAATCGCCTCGACGCAGTACATTGGCGCGAAAATCGCTGCACCCGGGGCAATTACTATCCCTGCCCGCCTGGTGAGCGATTTCGTCTCGAGCCTCCCCAAAGGAACGGTCGATATGAAGGTAAAAGACAGTCACCTGACGATTTCATCAGGGAGCTTTACCTCTGTTATTAATGGCGTCGTGGCCGATGAATTCCCTGAACTGCCCACGATAGACGAAACGTCATCGATACAATACAGCATAAATACAGTTGATTTTAAACAAGCCGTCTCGCAGACGATCATCACGAGTAGCAACGACAGTACTCGCCCCGTGCTGACTGGCGTGTATTGGCACTCGTTTGAGGACCATCTTTACCTGGCGGCGACCGACGGCTACCGTCTCTCCGAGCGCCGGCTAGTGGAAACGGCCAGCGACGTGGCGGCGATTATTCCCACCACCACCCTTCAGGAGGTGCTGCGCACGGTGACCGACGACGTGGCGGAGGTGGACGTGCTGTTCGACGAGACGCAGGTACGCTTCCGCGTGGGTGAGTCGGAAATTACCAGCCGCCTGATCGATGGCAACTTCCCTGATTACCGCCAGCTGATCCCGGCGACGTCGGAAACGAGCTGTGTTATAAACACGGCAGAATTCGTGCGTACCACCAAGATTGCCGGGCTGTTCGCGCGCGAATCCGGCGGCAGTGTCACGCTGACGGCTGACAAGGAAGGCCAAACGCTCTCCATCCACTCTATTGCCTCCGAACTTGGCGAGAACACCTCCAGCGCGACGGCCGAGGTCTCCAGCGACGGCCAAGTGACGCTGAACTCGCGCTACCTCAGCGAGGCGCTGGCGGTGGTAGAGGGCGACACGGTAGAGTTCCGTTTCAGTGGCAAACTGGCGCCGTGCGTGCTGACGGCCAAGGCGGACGATGTGAATTACAAGCACATTATCATGCCGTTAAAGAGCTAGCCTATGAGCCTAGTCACGTCGGTCCGCGTGCAACACGTCCGCGCGCACAAACAATATTCCTTGGCCGTATCGCCGAATGTCACGCTGGTGACGGGCGCGAACGGCAGCGGCAAGACATCGCTGATAGAGGCGCTGTACGTGGCACTACAGGGATCGTCGTTCAAGGGGACGGACAGCGACATGCTGGAGCGCGGCGCGCCGTGGTACCGCATTGACGTGGAGTGTGACGACGGCGCGGCGCGGGTAGTGAAGTTCGACCCTTCCCGCGAGGCCGGCCGCAAGCAATTTATTATCGACGGCAAAACCAATTACAGGCTACTGCCAAAATACAAATACCCAGTGGTGCTGTTCGAGCCGGACGATTTGCGGCTGCTCTCTGGCTCCCCAGCCCGCCGCCGGCAGTTTATCGACACGTTCGTTTCGCAGCTCGACCCAGGGTACGGCGTGGCGCTGCGCCGCTACGAGCGGGCGTTAAAGCAGCGCAATGCCCTTTTGAAACGCGACGCCGCGGGCGACGACCTGTTTGCCTGGGACGTGTCGCTGAGCGAATACGGCGCGCATATCATGACGCAGCGCATTCGGTTCATCAAGGAGCTTGACGGCCGCCTGAACGGCGTGTACGCGTCGATTTCGCACACGGACGATACCGTGAATGTCATGTACTCGCAGGCGGCGCATGGCAACGTGCAGCAAAAGCTTCTTTCTGATTTGCATGCGCACGTAGAGAAAGACAAACTCCTTGGTTTTACCTCTGTTGGTCCGCACCGGCACGACGTTTTGTTTCATTTCAACGGTTCGCCCGCCCTGTCAGTGGCTTCGCGCGGCGAAGTGCGCAGCGTGGTACTGGCGCTGAAATTCCTTGAGGTGGAAATTATCCAGGCGGTGACGGGCAAACAGCCGGTCGTGCTGCTGGACGATGTCTTTAGTGAGCTCGACAAAGACCGCCAGAATTATCTGATAGATTCGATGAAGCAGAACCAGATTATTATTACTTCGGCCACTCACCATGTTGGCCTGAAGGCTGGGCAAGTCGCTGATCTAAATATATTATAATGTGTTTTTATGGCAATACATTGCAAAATAATGTAATATAGTGTAATATGTTATATATGAGCAAAGCGACATCTGAAACCACACTCAGCTTCAATACTCCGCTCGATGTAAAAATGCGCCTACAAAAAATGGCGCGGGAAAACGGCGTGACTATTAGTGACCTTATGCGCATGTCGGCTATGCATCTACTAAATAAAGGGCTGCGTATCGACCCAAGCATTGAGCCGTCCGAGTATCTGCTCAACTCTTTAAAGGAGGCAGATGAAGACATGAAGCGTGGCGAAACGACCGTCGTCGTAGGCGAGGAGAAGCCTGCAGATTACCTGGGTAACTCTCGCAAGTAGAACGCTCATGCAAACGCAACGAAAAAACGTGTATACTTTTAGTATAATTCGTGACTAAATAGCTATGGTTTTTTATGCTAGAGAATTTGGTATGTAGACAGCAGGCTTACTTAAAAGCCCTCTTAATCTCATCCTCGTCCATGCCGCACTCTTCAACAAGCTTTTTCGTGATACTCTTCACTACTCCGCTTGAAATCGTGTTGTGTCGAGGAACCGGGATAAACACGCCGTTTTCATTGCGGGCATGAGCATGCAAACCGCCCTGGCTTATCGTAAAACCCTTCTTCTTAAGGAATTTGATGATTTTCTTATAGCTCGACCGCTGAAAAAAGGTCATTAGCGTTACCTACGCTTTCACGAGAGTGGCGCTTTTCTTGTTGCCAAGAGTGCCTTGAAGCTCAAGAGCTTCTTCGAACCAAGGACGGTAAATTACAGGGACTTCGCGGTATCCCATAATCAAATCATTTACCATGGCGATAATATCTTCTTCACGGTCGGCTTCGGTAACAAGGAGGGCCTTCTTGGGGACGGGTTTGCCGTCGATGCTAGCAACAGAGATGAGGATTTTACCGTCGGATTTGTCAAAGTCAACGGTAATGCTGTTAGGAATTTTAGTCCTATAAGCATTCAAGACCTCAGGGTCAACGAGCCATCGTCCAAACCATTTAGTAAATAATTCTTTCATAGTAATCTCTCACGCTTCTTATCGTGCTTATACTAACATATATAACTATAGATGTCAATTAGCCCTACTTCCTCCTACGCAAATAAGTCTACACCTACTATACCATAGGCGCTATGAGGCTAACCCTTGAATAATCAGTAAAAATATGCTATAATACGCATCGTCCAATCGGAACTACCCACGGGAGGTTAAACCGTGGTTATCAAGAAAGGAAAGACCCGGCGGCTGCGGCTGCTGGCGGTGATCGTCGCGTTCGCGGTGGTGGCTGCCGGTATCCTGCAGTGGACCGGGGTCTTCTCCCTGCCCTTCATAGGCAAGGAGAGCAAGCCTGGTGTGTTCCAGGTGGACGCCAAGGGTGGTAGCTACAAGCTGCCGTCCGGCGGCCAGATCACCGTGCCCAAGGGCGCGGTTGACAAGGCCACCACGCTCACGGTGATGGCGCCACAAGCGCTGAAGTCGGGAGTGGGTCCGCACCCCACGGGTCGCGAAGGCGGGCTGTCGTTCGACGTTTCCCTCACCCGGGAGAACGTGCGCGACATCCAGCCCA
>CBIMUR010000054.1:0-4822 GCA_966247155.1 uncultured bacterium | reverse complement strand
AGCAACAAGGCCGCTGTCGTTTCCGCGCTCAGCAAACAGGGGCTGCGCCCGATCAGCGTCAAGGAAAGCAAAGGCGGCGGCGCGTTCAGCTTCGGTGATTTTCTTGGCGCGAACAAAGTAAAAGCCGACGATTTGGTCATGTTCACCCGCCAACTCAGCGCCATGGTGGGCGCCGGCGTGCCGCTGCTACGCGCGCTCAACTCCCTTGAGGAGCACACCGAAAGCAACGCCCTGAAAAAAATCCTGGATGGCGTCATCAAAGACGTGCAAGACGGCGCACCGCTGGCCGACGCCCTTGGCAAGTACCCGAACACCTTCAGTGATGTCTACGTCAACATGGTCCGCGCAGGGGAGGCGGCCGGCATCCTCGACGAAATCCTGAAGCGCCTGGCCATGCAGCAGGAAAAAAATGCTACCCTCCGCAAGAAAATAAAAAGTGCCATGACCTACCCGATGGTGCTCATCGGCATTACCGTCATCGCGTTTTTCGGCCTGATGCTGTTCGTTATCCCGCAAATTGGCAATATCGTCAAAGACCTGGGCGGCCCGGGTGCCGAACTGCCGTTCCTTACCAAGTTCATGCTGGGGCTCAGCGGTTTCATGACGAGTTACTGGTTCATTCTTCTGCCGCTCATTATCGGCGGCGTGATGCTTGTGCTGCGCTACATTAAAACGCCGAAGGGCAAGCTGCAGTTCCACCAGCTCATGCTCCGGGCTCCTGGGGTGAAAGGCATTGTCATGAAAGTCGCTATCGCCCGCTTTGCCCGCACGTTTTCCGCGCTGATGGGCGCCGGCGTGGCCGTTTTGGAAGCCCTTGACGTCACGGCCCACGCAGTAGGAAACGGCGTGTACGAACAGGCGCTGCTTGACGCCGCGAAAGAGGTAAAAAACGGCGACACGCTGTCGTCGGTCATCGAGAAAAATCCGCTCTTCCCTGCTATCGTGGCGCAAATGCTGGCCGTGGGCGAAGAAACCGGCCAAACCGACACCGTGCTAGTAAAAGTAGCCGATTTCTACGAGGAAGAAGTGGATGTCGCCATCGACGGCGTCAGCGCTATCATCGAACCGGTGATGATCGTGGTAATGGGCGGCATGGTCGGGCTTATCGCGGCCAGCGTCATGATGCCAATCGCCAACCTTGCCAACCAAATCAAGAGCTAGAAATCATAGTGCTCATGGTATACTGGTAACAAAGTAGTTTTAGTGGGCATCGATGGCAAAATTATTCTATCACGACAAGCCAATCATCGGACTTGATATCAGCCAGACTGGTATTAAAGTCATGGCCGTTGATCCTAAAAAATGGCTGGTTACCGGTTACGGCTCGGTCGATCTCGATCCGGCGAAAGTGCAAAAATCGCTGGAAAGCGACGACAGTTACCTGGCGGATAATATCAAGTCGCTCTTAAAAGAAAAGCTCATCGGCGAGCTGCCAAGCGACCAAGTCGTGCTGGGCGTGCCCACCAGCCGCACGTTTTCGCGTACTTTTACGGTGCCCACGAAGGCCGAGTCAACGCTGCGCGAAGCCGTTGAGATAGAGGTCGACCAGTACATTCCCATTCCTATCACTTCTCTTTATATCGATTACGCCATTATTGAGCGCACCAAAGAGCAGCTCACCGTCATTATGGCAGCCGTCCCGAAAACGCTGGTCGACAGCTGCATGGGCGCTGCCGCGGCCGCCGACCTGCAGCCCATCATGATCGAGCCGGGCATTAACGCCGTCGCCCGCGTGCTTGAGGCCACCGAGGAAGGGCATTTGCCCACCCTTATCGTCGATATCGGCCCGGCTAGCACCGATATCGCCGTGCTTGAGGCGGGTGCTATCCGCGTCAGCGGCGGCCTTGGCATCGGCGGCAACACCTTTACGCTCGATATCGCCAAAAAATTAGGCGTCGCGCTGGAAAACGCCCACCAGCTAAAGGTATTAAACGGCCTTTCCGCCGGCCCGCGCCAGGCAAAAATCACCAGCGCCCTCCAGCCGAGCCTCGCGCGCATCGTCAGTGAAATCCGCAAGGTCATCCGCTACTACAACGAGCGTCTCAGCGACGACAACCGCAAACTCGAACAAGTCCTGATCGTCGGCGGCGGCAGCAACGTGCCGGGCATCGGCGACTATTTCACCAACGAGCTTATCATGCCGGCGCGCGTTGCCAGCCCATGGCAACAGCTTGACTTCGGCAAGCTTCCGCAGCCCAGCAAGCAGTTCCGTCCGCGCTCCATTACGGTCGCCGGCCTAGCCAGCATCGACCAAGCGGAGGTGTGGAAATGATAAACCTCCTCCCGCCAGACGAAAAAAGCCAGCTGCGCGCCGCCCGGACAAACGCGCTGCTGATCCGCTACAATTTCTTCCTCCTTGGCGCCGTGGCGTTCATCGGCTTGGCGCTTATTGTCACGTTCGTCTTCCTTACCACCTTCCGCGCGGGCTACGAGCAAACGATCGAGCAAAATAAAGCCAAAGTCAGCCAATACGCAAAGGTCGCCAAAGAGGCCGACCAATTCCGCAAAAACCTCGCCACCGCCAAGCAGATCCTTGGCAACGAAGTAGAATACACTAAGCTCATCCTTGCCATCGCCCACCTGCTACCAAAGGGCGTCGTGCTTGAAAACCTCAGCCTCGACGCGCAAACGTTCGGCAACGCTACCACCCTCACCGCCCAGGCAAAAAGCTACGGCGACGCTATCGACCTGAAAAACGCTTTCCAAAAATCGCCGCTCTTTTCCGATGTCCACTTCCAAAGCATCGCCGCCAACACCGGCTCGACTTCCTCAGATTACCCCATTACCGTTACTCTCAGCGTTACCTTTAAAAAGGACGCGGCAAAATGAAAAACTACCCGCTGACCGCCGTCCGCCTGCGCCTTATGCTCTCGCTGTCGCTGTTCGCGATCGCGCTGATCGCCTCGGTCGTCGTTTATTTCGCCTACCACAGCCTGTATGGCGTCGCGGTAGAAGTCAGCCACGTTTCAGCCGACTCCGACGCCAGCCAAAGCAATGTCCAGACGCTGCAGCAGCTTGAAAAAAAGCTGGCTGAAAACGAAGACGTCGTCAAACGCGCGGGCAAGATCGTCGCCGACAGCAAGAGCTACCAGTACCAGAACCAAATCATCGCCGACCTCAACGGCTACGCCCGCAAAGCCGGCATCAGCATTACGAATATCGACTTTGCCGACACGACCGAAAAATCGGCCGCATCCACCCCCAAGGCCCCGGCCGCTCCCGCAGCCCCGGCCGGCGTAAAATCAACCTACGTATCCGTCACCTTAGCCAACCCCGTGCGTTACAACAATATCCTGCGGTTCATCCACTCCATCGAGCAAAACCTCACCAAAATGCAAATTGCCAAAGTCGGCCTCGCCAAAGGCGAAAGTGGCAAATCCGTCACGAGCGAGGTCTTAACGATACAGGTATACATACGGTAAATCCATGAACGTCACCCTATCTCTTACCACTATCAAAAAAACCGTCATCGCGCTGCTGCACCGGTTTCACCTTGTCGTTTTCGTGGTCGTCGTGCTTGGCGGCGTTATCGTGGTAGTTCTGCTGCTCAACGGCATCGTCACGCGCTCGGGCGACAGCGGCAACTACATGCCGCGCAAAAACAGCGGCTCTTTCGACCAAGACACGATCAAAAAAATAGAAGACCTCAGAACGCGCGACCAAACCAGCGACAAACTCGACCTGTCACATGGCCGGACCAATCCTTTTGTTGAGTAGCAAACAGAAAACGTTTATACTAAAGATATGCTAATCGCTGGATCCCGACTGATAGACACTCCGGTTATGGGCTTGCAGACCGGCGCCGAGCTCGCACGTACGTCCCGCGCCATTATCGACCCCGCCACCCTGGAAATTCTCGCCTACGAACTTACCGGGCCACTACTCAACTTCAAGCCCTCGCTGCTGCGCGTTGCCGACGTGCGCGAATTCAGCGACATCGGCATGATCGTCGACTCCAGCGACGAGTTCGTGGCACCCAACGACATCATCAAACTCGATGAGATTTACAAGCTCAACTTCACGCTTGTCGGCACGCCGGTTATCGATGAAAAACGCCATAAAGTCGGCAAAGTAGACGGCTATACCATCGACACGGTCGGGTTCGTCGTGCAGCAGCTGAGCGTCAGGCGGCCGCTTTTAAAAAGCCTCAACGATACCCAGCTGCTGATTCACCGCAGCCAAATCACCGAAATCAACGACAAGGAAATTATCATCCACTCGGAAGTGAAACCGGCCGAGCCCATCATGCAGACCGTGCGCGACGCCTACACCAACCCGTTCCGCAAAAGTCCCGGCACGCAAACCGGGCATATGGACCAGAAATAATTACTCGCCTTCGCTAAGCGCTTGTTTTATATCATCGTAGCTAAACCCCTGCCGGGCCAGGTATTGCATAAATTTCTGCTCGTCGGGGTAGCGGGCACGTTTTTTGGCAATTATTTTCCGTAGCTCATCTTCATCGCTGCGGGATGACTCTGCCAGCAGCCGTTCGATAATGCCGCTTTCCACGCCTTTCGCGCGTAGCTCTGCCGTTAGTTTGCGCTTGCTGGCGCCTTTCGTAACGTTGCGGTTTTCCACCCAATAGCGCGCGAATTTTTCGTCGTTTACATAGCCTTTTTCTACCAAACGGTCAAACACCCGGGCGGTTATTTCCGGTGATGCACCCTTCTTTACGCTGCCGGCTTTCGTGCGCGTATCACGCGTTTTTCTATACAAATAGTCGCGCACTTCTTTGGCGCTGTGCGGCCGCATCAGGCAATATTCCAGCGCCCTGGCGGAGGTTTTACCAAACTGGCTTTCCGTTTCCAGTTCTGTCAGTTCC
>CBIMUR010000053.1:0-4846 GCA_966247155.1 uncultured bacterium | reverse complement strand
AAGACACTTACGCGACGCTGCATATGTGGTTGCAGATAATCGGCAAGATCGCGCAAATAATTTACGAACGCCGCTTCGGTTTCGGTGTCGCTTTTGAGTACCGCCAGCGCGCGTTTTTCATGGAAAATTTGGCGGTCTTTGGCAAATTGCAGCGCGCCGGTTTGTTCAAAAATTGTGCGCACGTCATCACACTCTTCTTGCGTCGCTCTCTCATTGCCCAAAATGGTATGTAGCGTTTCTTTTTGCTGCTGACTACCGTGGCGCAGCGCGTAGTAGGCTAGCAGCGTCATTTTACCCTCGCGGATGTCGTCGCTATTTCCCTTGCCCGTCTCGCTTTCAGGCCCAAACGTGCTAATGATATCGTCGGCGATTTGATAGGCAATGCCGGCGTAAAGCGAATAGTCGCGCAAAGTTTGCGCAAGTTCCCTGCCCGCCAGTTGCGCGCTCAGTTCCAGTGGCCCGAGGATGGTATAGTGCGGCGTTTTTCGCGCCAGCACCCGCTCGACGGCCGTTTCATTCAGCGTTTCCTGCGTGGCTTCGTTAAAAATATCGTCGATCTGCCCATTGATGGTGGTAAGGATATTTTCGTGAAAGCGCACGCTGGTGCGCCGGGCGGTCTCGGCATCCACGGGCAATTCCAGCAACTCGGTCGTTGCCTTGTGCAGCCCCGCGTAGGCCACGTTCATGGCCTGCGCCACGCCGTAATGCAGCGCATCACCTTTTAAATCGTGCGCCTGCGCGTAGGCTTCGATCTGTTTGTGCGCCGACGACCCGCCACGCCGTAAACGAGAGCGGTCGGCAATGTCGTCTACCACCAAAAGCGACGTCTGGATGATTTCGAATACCCGCGCCGCACCGATAGCCACCGCGTCCACGTTGCCACCGTGCGCCTGGTAGCTCTGCATGGCCAAAATCCCGCGCAGCCGCTTGCCGCCGCGCAGCATCACGCTGCAAAAGGCGTCGATCGGCTCACTGTTACCGATAGATTCTTCCGCCTTCCATTCGCGTACGAACCGCTCCAAATCAGCATTAATACGTGCAGCCAACGCCGCATCTAAAATCTCATACGAACCCATACCCCTAGTGTACCTCTTCTGGTATACTAATAGGAATGAAACACCACGAAAACGTCAAGATCGTCGCGTTTGTCGGCCTGACCGGCAGCGGCAAAACGGCAGCTATCGAATACCTCACCGCCAAGGGCTACCCAAAAATCTATTTCGGCGGCATTTTTTACGAAGCCATGAAAGAGGCCGGACTGACCCCTGGTGACTGGGCGGTTGAAAACCCGTTCCGCAAGCAAATCCGCGAAAAAGAGGGTAACGATTTCATCGTCAAGCGCGTCATCAAGCAGGCACACGACCTCATTGCCGCCGGCCAGCGCCGGATTATCCTCGACGGCCTGTATTCGTGGACAGAGTACAAGGCGTTGAAACGCGAATTCCCGGGCGAAATGACGGTTATCGCGGTAGTCACGTCAAAGCGCCTTCGGAAACAGCGCCTGGCCGCCCGGCCCGAACGCCCCCTTACTTCCGCCGAGGTGGACGAACGCGATTGGCGTGAGATCGAAGACGTTGAAAAAGGCGGCCCGATCGCCATCGCCGACCATTTCCTCATGAATGACGGCAACATCGAGAGCTTGCACGAACAGCTCGACAAAGAGCTTGAGCGTATCGACTTTTACAACTAAAAGTTCTGCTACAACGTGAATTTTTCAGCCAAAAATCGTTCGTATTCTTCTTTGGTTGGGAAATTATTTTCAATGACGATATCAGCCGCTTCCTTTACGCCGCCCATGTTCACGGCATTCTTGTCGCCACCAGCTGGTTGCATTTCGGCGTCTTCTTGAAGGTAGAATTCTTCGTAGGTAACAAGATCGTCCGGACGGCCGCGGGCTGCCAGGCGCACGCGGTCGTAACGCGCACGGCGGTCGCCGTCGACCCATATCACGATACCGCCCTTTTGCTTGATCGCTTCCGCGATAGCAGGATGGCGCATGCTGGTAATAATAAGCCCCTCGCGGCCCGCCTGCTCCTTCTCGGCAAAATACCGCTCGATAAGCATCGTCCCGAGCACGCCGTTGCCAGATTCACGGCGTAGCCGCGTGCTGAGCGCCCGCATATTTTCACGGGTATGCGGCAGGCCTTTTTTATCCAGCTCGGTCCGTAGCAAATCGCTGGTGCTGGTATTTTTATAGTTCAACGCGGCAGCCAGCAGCTCGGCAAACGTATCTTTTCCAGCCCCGTTCGTGCCCGCGATGCCAACGATTTCAGGAAGTTCCATAGCTGCTATTTCAGGTACTCGTGCAGCTTTTTGGCGTCTTTGTGCTTGCGGAGTTTCGCCAGCGCCTTCGCCTCGATCTGGCGGATGCGCTCGCGCGTGACGGCGAATTCCTGCCCTACTTCTTCCAGCGTGTGGCTTTTGCCGTTCTCCAGGCCGAAACGCATTTTCACGATTTTTTGCTCGCGCTCGCTGAGGGTTGAGAGGATCGATTGCACCTGCTCTTTGAGCAGCTGGCTGGTGGCAGATTCTTCCGGCGTGGCGCCATCTTCGTCTTCGATGAAATCACCGAGCACGCTATCTTCGTCTTCGCCGTCGCGGCCGACGCCGGCATCAAGGCTGGTAATGTCCTGCTTGATTTTTATCACGTATTCTACCTTCTCCGGCTCCATCTCCAGCTCTTTGGCCAGCTCCTCGATGGTCGGCTCGCGGTTGAGCTCTTGGGTCATGCGGCGCTGGGTGCGCAGCAGCTTGTTAATCGTCTCAACCATGTGCACCGGAATACGGATGGTACGGGCCTGGTCGGCGATGGCGCGGGTAATCGCCTGGCGGATCCACCACGTCGCGTAGGTACTGAACTTGAAACCTTTGTCGGGGTCGAATTTTTCAACCGCGCGAAGCAGGCCGGTGTTACCTTCCTGAATCAGGTCGAGAAAATCAAGCCCGCGGCCGCTGTAACGTTTGGCAATGGAAACCACGAGGCGCATGTTCGCCTCGGCCATTTTGTCTTTGGCTTTTTTGTCGCCCGCCACGACTTTTTGCGCCAAAGCCAGCTCTTCCTCGGCGGAAAGCAGCGGAATTTTGCCGATTTCGCGCAGGTATAGCCGCACGCTGTCGTCGCTCACGTCGTCGAAATACTGCCCGCTATTGAGCGTGTCGATGTCGTCCTCTTCTTCGTCTACCAGCTCTTCGATTGCCGGCTCTTCCACGTCGCTGAGGGGGCCACCGCTGGCATCCACCACGATATTCTCGTCTTTTGGCGTTGTCTGGTCGTCGTTATCTTTGCCCACGTGTTATCTCCTTTATTAATGTGTTTAGCTTTGCGCGCAACCCGGCCGCCGTTTCGTCGTCGCCGGCGTTTTCGGCGTCGCGCAGCTGTTGGGTTAATCTTTCCTGGGTTTGTTTCTTGTATTCGTTTTCTACTTGGCGGAGCAGCCGTGCCGCTTCGAAGAGCTTGTCCTTCTCGCTCCAGTCGGCATATCGGGCGTCGGCCTTCAATAATAATATTTTCACATACGTATCGTAGTTTTGCAAGTTTTCGGGCGTCGTTTCCACCTTTTTGCCGGCGTTTTTACCCAGGAATGCCGCCACGGCCTGGCGTGCTTCACCCGCAAACATTGCGCCATCTACCGGCTTAAAGAGTTCCTGGCTGGGCGCGTCGATAAGTGCCAGGGCCAACAGGTTGTCCTGGTAGGCGTGCGCGTCTTTTTCCACCGGCTTTCCCACGTGCGGTTTCACCTGCTTGAGCGCCGGACGCCCACCTTTTTCCTCGCTGGCAATGCTTTCAAGTTTTATCTTTACCGAACGGAGCGTCGAGTCGATCATCGTGGCGATTTTTTTCTCGTAGTGTTCACGCTCCACCGGGTCGTTCAGGCCGCGCACCACGCGGAGCGCCGCCGTGGTGAAGGTGCGTTTGCCGCTCGCCGTGGTAATATCTTCGCGCCGCGCGTACTGGTCGAGAATCCAATCTACCGCCGGCTGGGCCGTATCAATCGCCTTTTGCCACCGCGCCGGGTCTTGCTGGATAAGTTCGTCCGGGTCTTTTGCGCCTTCGGGCAGCGTAATAATCGTCAGCTCCACGCCCACGTCACTGGCTATGGGAATGGCGCGCTCGGTGGCCGCAATGCCCGCCTTGTCGCCGTCAAACGCCAGGCGCACGTTGCCGCTGAGCCGCCGCAGCGCGCGCAAATGATGCTCGGTCATAGCGGTGCCGGCCGTCGCCACTACCTGTTTTATGCCCGCCTGGTGGCTGCTCACTACATCCAGGTTGCCCTCTACGATCACCGCGTAGTCACTGGTACGGATCGCCTCTTTCGCCTGGGAAAGGCCGAACACGTGCCGCCCTTTGTCGTACAGCAGCGTCTGCGAGGTGTTCAGGTACTTTGGCGCGTTCGGGTCATCCCCGATAATCCGCGCCGTAAAGCCAATCACCTGCCCGGTTGGGTCCATTAGCGGCACGGTCATCCGGCCGCGGAACATGTCGCCGCCAAAACGGTTGGTCAGCCCAGCGTCACTCAGCTCTTTTTTAGAAAACCCCTTTTTTAGCAAAAACTGTACCAGCGCGTCGCCGCTGGTTGGCGCGTAGCCTATCTTAAAATCCTGCACAATTTCCTTGCTCAGGCCGCGTTTTTTAAACACATACTCCAGCGCGTGCTGGTTTTTCAACAGGCTGTGCTGGTAATAATTTGCCGCCAGCTCGTTCGCCTGCAGGAGCCGTTTTTTGCGCCTGGCAAGCTCGCCACTGCCCTTCGACTGGTACTGGCTGAGGTCGACGCCAGCCTTCCGTGCCAAATGCTCCAGCGCCTGGCGGAAGTCCATCCCCTCCACTTCCATCACGAAGCTGAAC
>CBIMUR010000052.1:0-4944 GCA_966247155.1 uncultured bacterium | reverse complement strand
CCGTTAATAGCGCCCACGTCAGGACGCCGCTGAAGCATCCAGCTTGGTTCTCACTCTATAGCACGCCGTATCATTTTTGTGGCGTTGTATGATGAAACACATTAAACTGGTTAATGGATTATGTCAGAACGCCCCGATGCTCGTATATTCAACACCGTTGCCGAACGATTGCATTCCAGTAATCCCGTCAAAGCGATCGCCGAAGTGGCATTGACGGGCGTCGGGTTTTTCCATCCGCCTCGCGAAAAACTATACCGTACGACGCGGAAGCTATTGCGTGGCACTGACGAAACCATCCCTCTTCAGCCTCCGGTAGAGGATATTGCTCACGCCATCGTTCAACTTCTCTCGGACAGCGAACCGATCCAGACTCCTCGGCTGGACGACGTACAGTTGACAAGATTTGTAAATACCATGGTGCAATTTAGCGACCGTTCGGCGACGGCCGAGGCGATGGCAACTCCCGCCTCTCAAGTCGACCAACTATACTAATCCATTTTGCAAAAAGCCGAAAGCGACTGTACGCTAGACTATTCCGACCAGCTCGGTATCGCCCTGTCGTAAACGCCGCACCTACCCTCGGCACTCTGGAACCTTTTAATAACAAGCAGGCAATACGCCCGTTGGCGGGATACCGATATAATCGAAGGTTTTCCCGCGCTGGACACGTCGCAGAAGCTTCAGCGGATGATGGCATGGGAAAGATCAATCGCCGCAGTAAAAGATGGTGACGCGAATGAATTTCAAGACTCTGCGGGCGACGGGTACTACGTTTGGACGCATGCGCTCTCACGAGTTATTTACACCGCCCTACCGCAGCATAAAAACTGGATAAGCCGCGCATACAGCAAAGCGTTCGAACGCGGTTCGTACGCAATGAGCGCCTCTGCCATGCTGGGCAAAGTAAGCGTGTTTGGTACTATGAGCAACCATATTCCTGCCTCTCGGTACGGCAACGTGATTGGCGAGATTTCCGCCCGCCACGTTAAAGAAATAAATGATGGTGGAGCGACTGATACGTAGGATTATTTCTTAGCTGCCTTATCTCCCACTGAAGGCTAGGCTAGATTCATGACCTACCGAACGATATTAGCTGAAAACTAAACTCGTCGTCACCGCCTCCAGCGGCTTGCCAGGGTTCCATAGCCAATACGCAGCGGCTTTTGCGGCGACGCTGCCCCGCCAAATAGCCATGGGGTTGTGCCACTCGGTGGTGGTAACTTCTCCGCCGTGCGCCACCAGCAGGTAGTCTTTGTGGAGCGTGGCGATGGTAACGGGGTACGTGATGGTGAACTTGTGCAGCGCCTCTACCAGTTGGGCAAGCTGCATGCTGAAGGTGAGGATTTTCGGGTAGTACACGCCCTGGAAGAGTTTTTGTAGCTGGGCAAACGAGACTACCAATAGCGTTTCCTGTCGCTCCACGATGCTCTGCGCGCCGTTTTTTATGAGGTCGGCCGCGTCGCGCGTGATGGTGAGCGGGCCGGCGTAATCTTGCAAGAATTTTTCGTATAAAATCGCCGTTTCACTGTTGCGCCCCGCGTCGCCGATAAGCAAAATCCCGGTTGACCAGACGCCTAGCGCGTTCATTTCCGCGGCCGCTCCCGCTGCCAGGCTGCCGCTGGGGTTGGTAGCGCCGAAAACGGCGTCGGTGATGGCCGGCGGGATGGTTTTACGCAGCACGTCGGGCAGCAGTACGCGCACTTCCCCCGCCCCGGCGCCTAGCGCGGCGCTGTAGCCTTCGGCCACGCCGGCAAACCCCAGCTTGTTGCCGCCGATGATTCCTAGGCGCCCGGCCTGGGAGCGCTGCTCGGGCTTGCTCCATTCTATATCAGAAAACAATGGCTTTTCGGGCGTTTGTTTTTTCCAGTACGGGTGCAGATCCATATTACTTCACCGGTAGTGAGTCCACGGGCTTTATGCTGTGCGTCAGGATGGTATCGTTTTCGTCGAAGGTGAAGACACTGGATATCTTTTCGCCGCCAAGGACGCGCGGTAGCCAGATAATGTCGTCCGGCCACATTGTGCTATAAGGGATTTTTGCAAGGTTGAACCATTCTGGTTTCATCTCGTCGCTTTCAAGCGGCTCGCCTCGCCACTCATCGCAAAAGAAGACGTGGGTATACATGCGTTTAGGCTCCTCATGTTCAGGATACAGAAAGTCGTGTTCGGCAATTTGTTCGTATCGGACCGGCGTGACGCCGATTTCTTCCTGGCATTCGCGTACCAGCGCCTGCTCGATCGTTTCATTGGCTTCCACTTTCCCGCCCACGCCATTAAATCGTCCTGCGCAGAAGCCGCGTTTTTTCATGGCAAGCAGGATCTCGTCGTTGCGCTTTAAAAATAGCAGCGTGCATACTTTTTCTTTCATAATTCCTCCTTTATGATACGATGCAGCTCTTCAAGGTAATGCCGGGCATTTGGGTCGCTGTCTTGGTCGAAACGCACTGCGCTTATGATTGATTGTACGGCGGCATTCGGGTCGCTTGCGGTATTGTCGATTATCGTAGCGTCTTGGTCTGCTAGCAGCCAGTCTAATGATAACGCGGCCTCGGCGAGACGCTTTGTTCTTTCACTGCTTGCCTCGGGGTAGCGTTTGTCCAGGCGTTGTAGCCATATGTCTGGCCGTACGGCTATTCCCAGCGTGGAAGTACCTTTAAATGGAAGCTTCCGTAGCTGTTCTACCCCGCCCGAGAGCGTGGCGAGCATATTGTATTCGTTCGGATAGTCGGTTATTTCCGAGCCGTAAATCCGCCCGCTGGTGGGATGGACGGCATACTGCACTATCTCTCCATTTTCAATTATATCTAGCAGCGCGCTGACATGCCCGACGTCGTGGGGAAAGCAGCGGACCAAGCCCGGCGCGACATCCTCCCTGGGGTCTCGGGTAGTAAATACCGGCACGCGGCTAAAATCACCATCCGTTTCAACCGTGCGGTTCATGAGAAAGCTCTTGCCCACGGCCACCGGCGCTACGAACATAACTAGCGTTTTTTCTGCCAGTTGGCTGGCTACCGCGTCGTTTGGCTGGTAGTCTTTTTCGGCGGCGCGGGCACGTTCCAGCCGGGCGGCTACTTCCGGCGAGAGCATTACGCCTCTATCTCAATACTGACCGGGCAATGGTCGCTGCCCATGATTTCCGGATGGATGGCGGCGTTTTTTACCATTTTCTTCGCCTTTTCGCTGGCCAGGAAATAATCGATGCGCCACCCGACGTTCCGTGCGCGGGCGTTGGCCCAGTGGGTCCACCAGGTGTAGTTGCCGCCTTCTTTGTTGAACATGCGGAAGGTGTCGCTAAAGCCGGCCTCGAGGAATTTGTCGAAGCCCTCGCGCTCTTCATTGGTAAAGCCGTGTTTGCCCATGTTCGGCTTGGGGTTGGCCAGGTCGAGCTCGGTATGGGCGACGTTAAGGTCGCCGCAAAAGAACACCGGCTTGGTTTCCGCCCGCCGTGAAACGTATTTCAAAAAGGCCGGGTCCCACTTTTCGTGGCGCAGCTCCAGCCGCGAAAGGTCATTTTTGCTATTGGGCGTGTAGACCGTGACTAAATAGAAATTTTCAAATTCGGCGGTCATGACGCGGCCTTCGTTCGACGGGTCGCCGTAGGCGTCGCTGTCGAGCGCGTATTCGGTAATGAGGCCTTCGGGCAAGTCGTACGAGACGCTGAGCGGCGGGATTTTCGTCCAAATGGCCGTGCCGGAGTAACCTTTGCGCTCGCCGCAGTTCCAGAATTTCTCGTACTCCGGATACTCCACGTCCAGCTGGGTCTCGTGGGCTTTGATCTCTTGCAGACAGATAACGTCGGGAGCTTCCTTTTTGATAAATTCAGCAAGCGCGCCCTTTTTCTCTACCGCCCGGATCCCGTTGACATTCCACGAATACAGCTTCATTGCCACTAAGTATAGCATAGCCGGGTTTAAATGAGCTCGTGGCCGTACTTTGCGGCGAGGGACGCGAGGTCGGGCGTGCCGAATTCCCGCTGGAGCTTCCGGAAAGCCTCGATCTTGCCTTTGCCAAACTGCGCTACTTTTTTCTCGTAGGCGGCGGCCGTCAGGAATTTTGGCGGCGTGCTTTTGCTGTGGAACTTGTCGGCGTACATAAGCAGGCGCTCTTCGGGCGTTTCGGCGAGATAATCGGCCGGCGGAAGCGGCAGGCGCTGGCGCACGACATCTTCCCTGCTGAGGCCGACGCCGGTGTGGTGCGAGGCAAAACGGCGGATTTTCTCGGGCAGCCCCTCTTCCTTGAGGAGTTCATAGCCAAGGATGCCGTGCTTTACGTAGTTGGCGTGGTCGATCTCGCCGCTTGGCAAGTACAAGCGGTATACGCCGATGTCGTGTAAAAGACAGGCGGCTTTTACGAGCTCGGTATCGACGCGCAGGCTGGACGTTTCAATGAGCTGGCGGGCGATCTGCCAGATGATTTCGCAGTGAGTGTAGACCAGCTGGAAGGCCTCGTGGGACGGCGCGTGCTTTTTATGAAGCGCGACGATTGCTTCGTCGCTAAGCATGTTTCATCGCCCGTTTGGCGTCGCGTTCCTGGTCGCGGCGCTTTAGCGTTTCGCGCTTGTCATAGCGCTTCTTTCCCTTGCCCAGCGCTATTACGAGCTTGATGAACTTCCCCGTGGCGATGAGCTTGGTCGGCACGATCGTCAGGCCGTCTTTCTTTTTGGCGGCCAGCGTGTCGATCTGCTTGCGGCTGGCCAGCAGCTTGCGCGGTTCGGTGTCAATGCTGCGCGCGCCGGGCTGGCCCTTTTGGTTGAGCTTGAGGCTGAAGCTGGCGTTGTTCAGCCACAACTCGCCGCTGTGGATGGAAACGAATGCGCCCTTCAGTTGCACGTGGCCGTCGCGCGCCGCCCGTACCTCCGGGCCGGTAAGTACCAGGCCGGCTACTATTTCGTCGCCCAGCTCATAATCACACCGCGCCCTGCGGTTGAGGACGGCTTTTGGCTTT
>CBIMUR010000051.1:0-5150 GCA_966247155.1 uncultured bacterium | reverse complement strand
AACAAAAACTCCGCAATTATTTGCGGAGTCCGAGGGCGGCGACGGTTGCCTTGTATGCCTCAAAATCTTTGCGTTCGAGGTATTTCAGCAAGCGTTTGCGACGACCGACCATCTGGATCAGCCCGCGACGAGCCATGTGGTCGTGCTTGTTGGCCTTCAGGTGCTCGGTAATCTCTTTGATACGGGCCGTCAAAACTGCCGCCTGTGCCTGTGGGCTACCGACGTCGTTTTTGTGGGTTTGTGTCAAAGCAAGTGCCTTGGCTTTGTTGTCTGCTGTAATCATCACGAGATATTGTAACAGAGTTACAGGGAGTTTTCAACAGGTGAGAGAAACTTTACCATTCCAGCGTCCATTTCCACACGAATTTCTCGTTTGTTTCCAGCTGTTTTTTCTCGCCATCCTCCGCGAAGGCGTAGCCGCTATGCGTCGGCTCCACGCACACGTACGCGCCCAGGCGGTCGGTCCACAGGGCCCACGTGCTGAACTCCTGCGAGCGCAACGTCAGCGAACGGGCGGCCGTTTCCAACGTGTGTTTTTCGCCCGTGATGAACTCTGTGTCCAAAAAACTGTCCAGTTCACGGGTCTCGCCGTCGATTTTCACGTTCTCTTCCCCGGCATTCAGTGCGAAGTACGGATGAAACGCCGGCGCGACCTCTACCGTTTCCTGCCCGTTGTTCGTCAGCTCCAGCGTCACGACCAGCGCGCGTTCGGACAATTGGTACGACACTTCGGCTTTCACTTCAGCGTAATCGCCCTCTCCGTGGCCAAGCGTCAGCAATACGGAATCGTCCATCTGGTCGCCTATCTTCCACTCTTTTTCACGCCCGTAGCCATGCTGCGGCTGGCCGCTCTCCCCGCCCGGGCCGAAGTTCGGCACGCATACATGGCAGCCGCCCCGGATTTTCGCTATTCCTTCCGGCGTGTTCAGCTTGCGGCGCGGAAACAGAATGTCGCCGTTTTCATCTGATAAATTCGTCAGCCACGCGCCGCTCGGGTCAACGATCGCCTTTGTGTTTCCATTCCATAATTCGATTTCCATGCCACCCTCCTACTCGTAGTATAGTTTGAACGCTTCTATCATCACCGGCGAAAATTCTTCCGGCGAAATCATTATTTTCTCTTGTAGCTCCCGCTCAGCGGCCATTGCGTTGGTTTCTACCTTGTCGGCATGCCCGGTTGCCGAGTTTGTCCGGCGATTTGAAAAAATTGCCCTGGTTGCGCCTACAGGTTGATCATTTTGGTCAACAATTTGTATTTTTTCGGGCATAGCATAATAATTATACTCTTTATTGTCAGTTCGTAACACCGAAATCTTCAAGTTTTTTCGCGCTTTCTATCTTCCACCGGGAAATCGCGGTGCGGCGAAGCTGGCTGCAGTATGCTTTTGTCCCCAGCGCGTCGCCAATATCGACCGCCAGGCTGCGGATGTACGTGCCACTGGAAACGTGCGTGCGGATTTTTACTTCCGGGTACGAATAGTCGAGCAGCTCCAGGCTATGAACGGTGACGGTGCGGGTGGGAATTTCTATCTCCTCGCCGTTTCTCGCTAATTTATATGCCCGCTGGCCGTTGATTTTAATAGCGCTGAAGATTGGCGGGCGCTGGGAGATTTCGCCGGTAAATTCTACCAGGACGCTTTCCAGCTCCTCGCGCGAGGGCTGAGTGTTTGAAACGTCGGTAATCTCTCCTTCCGGGTCACCGGTTGTGCTGGCCTGCCCCAAACGGAAGGTCGCTTCGTACACTTTGTCGAGCTTGGTGTAATGGCCGGCGTTTTTACATTCCTTGCCCACCACCAGTATCATCAGGCCGGTCGCGAACGGGTCGAGCGTGCCGGTATGCCCCACTTTTACGCGCTTGCCCGCCTGCTGGGTGAGCACCCGGCGAATCCGCGCCACGACGCCAAAACTGGTCACACCAGCCGGCTTGTCGATTAAAATAATTCCGTCGTTCATAAAAACCCATTATACTAAAGAAATGAAAAAGATCATTTTTGGCATTTTTGCCCACCCGGACGACGAGGCGTTTGGCCCGGCCGGGACGCTGAAAAAAGAAGCGCTCGACGGCACGGAAGTACGCCTGGTAGCCCTAACCGATGGCGACGCCGGCAGCAACCCCGATGGCTACGACAATCTCGGCGAAATGCGGCGCAAGGAGCTGCAAGAATCCAGTCGCCTATTAGGCGCAAAAAGCGTCAAATTCTTCGGCTATGAAGATGGCCGGCTAAATAACAGTAACATGATAGAAATTGGCCAACGGTTAGTAAAGTATACCTCTAGCGTGGCCGCCGACGCGCCGGATGACGCTAAGATCGAGTTCATGACACTTGATCATAACGGCTACACCGGCCACATCGACCATATCGTGGCCGCGCGCGCCGCCAGCTGGGCGTTTTTCACCCAGAAGCAGGCCGACGACAGGTTCTCACGTATCCGTTACGCCTGTCTGCCTCAACATTTATACCCCGAAGATAACCTTGATTGGCTTTATATGGAGGCCGGGCGTATGCCAGAGGAAATCGATGAAATTGTCGATGCGCGGGATTTGCGTGAAGACATCATCAAAATAATGCGCGCCCATCACTCGCAACGCCGCGATTGCAACGCTGCCATCAAACTCCAAGGTAATGAACTTGGACTGAATTATTTTATCGTGAAGAACTAGCCCTGACCAGGGATTTTGAATTGGCCCGGATCGTTTGACGGCGGCGGAGTATTCGGCTGGGCCGGGGCGTTTGGTGCGGTCGCGAAAAGGTCTTCCAGCTTGTCGGGGGGCAACGCGCCAGATGGCGCAGGCGCGGCTGCGTCTGGCACTGGCGGCAGCGGCGGCAAGGTTGAGAAGTCGGGTAGCGGCGGCATTGGCGGCGCGGCTACCGGTGGTTCGGCTGACTGGTCGTGCGCGATCTGCCCGCCCAGCGGCTGCGCGCCCACGCTGGCAGCCGGGTTGCCGGCAGGTGTGAACGGTACCGAGCCAAAGGCATTTTCAACGGCTGCGCGCGCTTCGTCGTGCGCACGGTTCTGCTGATCGATATCAGCGAGCGTCGCGGCGGGCGCCGGAGCCGGCTCTTGCGCTGGCGGTACGTACGGCTGCGGTGCTGGTTGCGCCGGCTGGGTAAGTGCGTCGACCATCGGCTGCTCTTCCTGTGGCCGTACGGCTGCGTTTAGCGGCGACTGAAAAATAGGCTGGCTCTCGCTACTTACGTAGTCTTTCCCGCTGCTGTGCGTCAGGATGGTCCGGTTGCGCTCATCTTGCAATTGTTTGCGTTTGTCTTCGGCCGCTTGCTCGGTCGTGGCGTTCAGCGTCCCGCCCATTGCCGGCTCTTGCTCCTCGTTCGGCACGCTAGCGGCAGCCAGCGGTGGCTGGGCCTGGGCAGCTTCTGGCGCCTGCTGCGCTGCCTCGTTCACTTCCGCGTTTGCCGCGGCCAAATCTTTGCGAAGGTCGTCCACCGATGGCGTCGCCGACGAATTGGCAGCTGCCGGCGCGACGCCGGAAAGCTGCTGGGCCAGATTTTCTTCGGCCTTTTCCGCGGCGGCGGCCTGTTGCTGGGCCGGTACGTCCCGGCTCTGCTTCGCCAGCTCTTCCTGCGCCCGCGTGGCCGCTTCCGCCTGCTGCTCTTCGGCGGTCTTTTGCGCCACTTCGTCGACGTCCCCTTCTTTCTCGTGCGAGATCAAAAGCGCGCCGTCGTCCTCTTTTTTCTTTGGCGGTTCTTCGACTGGCTTTTTGGCTTTGGCTGGCTTTTCCTTTTTGTTCACTTTGGTCGACTTGCCTTCGGAAAGGTCGGTCGTGCCGTCTGAATTCTCGTGGTTTTCGCCGTCACCGTCATTGCCCGAATCATTCTTGTCGGCGTCCGGGCCGATCTCATGCGCCTCTTCCAGCTTCGAGGCGATCAGCTGCTGGTTCGCGCCGGCACTCATCAGCTGCGCGGCAATGGTCATCACCTTCGATGAGGTCTTGTTGTTGCTAAAGCGGTCGGTCGCTGCCACGATACCAGTAAGGAACGCCGTGGCGATTTGCTCGTCCAGCAGGTTTTTGCCGTCTTTTAGCGCGTCGCTCAGTGCCACCAACATCTCGCTAAGGCTGCTGGCGTTCTGCTCGCTCCAATCTACCGAGCCCAGCTGGCTTTTTGCCTCGCCGGCGCCCATCGTTACCACGGTGGCGTCGTGCAAAATCCGGCCGTGCGCGGAAAGCGCGCCGTCCAGGTCGTCGCGGTCTTTTACGCCCAGCGCCAACACCAGCTCGACGTTGTAGTCGCCCTGGCTGAAGTCGAGGTCATCGCTACTGATGGTAGTACGGTACGGCGTAATGAAAATCTTTACCACGTCGCCGTCTACCTTGTAGCGCAGGTGGTCGGCCTTTTCCTTATCGAGCGCGATAATAAAATCACGAAGAGAGTCAACCGTATTCTCGAACGTTTTCTGCGGGTCAAGGAACGTGATCGCCGGCGGAATCGCACCGCTAAAAACCGCGGTGGCATGCTTGTTCATCTTGTTTAAAAGCAGTGTCAGCCCAAGCGCGGCGCTCAGCTCGTCGACCGACGGGTTACGGCTCACGGTGACGAGGATATTACTACTGTTTTTTACCTTGTCGGCGACTTGCTGCTTGGCGGTGCCATCGTTCATCAGGCGGTTTCCTATTTTTATTTTCTACGGAGTTTGTAGTCACTATACCATAAGTGGTTTGCGCGCGTCAACAATTCTACCCACTTTACAAAACATGCGTTTTCCCCTATAATCACACCTTGATTGTATCTATAAATATAAGAGGTAAAGAAACTCCATGCCAATCATCAAATCAGCTATTAAACGAATGAAGCAGACGCAGAAGCGCCGCGAGCGCAACGTCGGCATCAAGCGCGACATCAAAAGCGCGGTCAAAGCCTTCATGGCCAAGCCGACCAGCGAAGGCCTTTCAAAGGTGCAAAGCGAGCTCGACACCGCCGTTAAAAAGAAGCTGCTGAAGAAAAACACCGCTTCCCGCCGCAAGGCCAGCCTGGCGAAAGTCGCCAAAGAAGCCGGCGTAAAGCTCGAAGCTAAAAAAGCCGCCAAGCCGGCAGCGAAAAAACCTGCAGCTAAAACGGCTGCCAAAGCCGCTCCGAAAGCTACTGCGGAAAAGAAAGCCCCGGCTAAAAAACCGGCCGCTAAGAAGCCAGCCG
>CBIMUR010000050.1:0-5281 GCA_966247155.1 uncultured bacterium | reverse complement strand
CCTGATCGTGGACGACGAGACGGCGATCCTCGACACCCTGCGCATCCTGCTGAAGCGCGAGGGGTTCCAGGTGGAGACCGCGGTCGGCGGCCAGCAGGGGATCGACCGGATGCACGAGCAGCGGCCCGAACGGCACGTGGGTTTTGCGCGTCAGCTTGCCCGCCAGCATACCAGGAATGACGATCAGGCAGCCGATGAAATTCGCCGCGAACAGCGCTATAAACGCGAGCTGCCAGTCGCCAAGTAGCAGCGCCAGGCCAAGGCCGAGCTTTACGTCGCCAAAGCCAATCCACCGCCCTTTCGACACATACCACAGCGCCAAGTAAATGCCGCTGAGGAGTATTACCGCGCCCAAAAGAGTGACGAGTGCCGCGCCCGTGTCGGACGAACTAAGAACTCTCAGGGCTGCCGCCGCGGCGCCAATGCCGATCAACGGGAAAACGATGGTATTCGGCAGCAAAAACCACCGCAGGTCGTACGCAAATAAAATCGCAAGCAGCACCCCGGCCACCAGCCACAGCACGAACTGCGCCACCTGCGGGAGCGTCTGCAGCATCTCTGGCCACAAAGCGTATGACAGCACGAAAAACACGGCCACGCCCAGCTCTATCAACGGCTCGAACCAGCCAATCTTTTTATGGCAGTAGCGGCATTTACCTTTCGTACTCGCCCAGCTGACTAGTGGCAACAAATCGTACCATGCCAGCGTATGCCCGCAGTGCAGACAGCGTGAGCGGTCGTTCGTGACAGTTGACTTCGTTAAAGGGACAAGCCGCTTGTACTCTTTGCTGTCGACTTTTTCGCCCGCCGCTTTGTCGTTTTTTAGCTGGCGCGCACGCAACCGCCACACCGTCGCGCCCGCAAAGCTCCCCATGCACAAGCCAAGAAGCCCCAGCGCCACGTAAATTAATAGATGCTCCATAAGCATTATCATACAGCAAAATGGAGGTAAAAGAAAAACCCGGTTATGCGCCGGGTTTCTCAGCTGCCTACATCAACAGACTAATTATTTTCGCAGATCGTACCGCCACCTTCGAGCTTGTATTGAATAGCAATTTTTTGTCCACCCTTGCCCGTATCAACATCTTCTCCATTACATACCGCACCTCTAGTAAAGTAGATGCTCGTACTAAAGGAGGTAGGGTTAGAGCCGGCCTTAAAGTTATAGTTATCGCCATTCGGATCCGTGAACGATTCACCGTTTACTGCAAGATACTGAGCAATAAAACCGCTTGAAGTACCTGATGTGAAATCACGGTCTGACGGTAGCTTATTACGGTTATTCGACTGGTAATTTTGTATAGCAGTTATTACACGGCTAATATCATTCTTCCGCTGCGTATCCCGTTGACTACGTTGCAACGCCGGTAACGCGATAAATACCATCAGGAAGATCAGCGCCGCGATAGCCAGCACCAGGACGACTTCGATGATGGTAAAGCCTTTTTCTTTGTTTTTCTGTTGTACGTTCATAAAATTTGTTCCACCTTTCTATGAACTGATTAGTGTGTGCGTAAAACGCTTACGCCTATAGTAACCCATGTGCGGCCGCTTTGTCTAGACGTTAATGGTATTTACCAGGCTGTAAATCGGCAGCAAGATGGCACCTACCATGCCGCCGGCCACCACCGCGAGGATCACCATAAGGATCGGCTCGATTGCCGTCGAGATAGTCTTGATTTCTTCGTCGAGCTCGTCTTCGTACACCTGGGCAGCCTTGCCCATCATCTCGTCGATCTTGCCGGACTGCTCGCCGATTTTGATCATCTGTGGGATAAGCGGCAAAATGTACTCCTCCGGCTGGAGCGCCGTTGAGAGCGCCTTGCCCCCCTTCACCTTCTCGGCAGCCCGGTCAATGCTTTTGGAAACGATTGAGTTGTTGACCGACTCGCTGGTAATGCGCAGCATATCAAGCATCGCCACGCCGGTAGAGAGCAATGTTTGCCCCGTGCGGGCCAGGCGCGCCATATACAGCTTGCGGAACATCTTGCCGAAAATCGGCACGTTCAGCTTGAACGTATCCTTGAACTTAATGCCGTTCTCCGTCTTGAGGTACTGCAGGAAAAAGTAAATGCCAACGCCCAGCAAAATCAGCAGCAGCCACCAGAACTTGGTGAAAAAATCGGCCGTCGTTACCATTACCTGGGTAAGGAACGGTAACGTTTTCTTGAGGTCGTGGTAGAGCTTTTCCACCTGCGGCACCACGGTCACCAACATAAAGATCATCACGCCGATAATCACGAACAGCACGATAATCGGGTACGTCAGCGCGCCCTTGATCTTGCTCATCATGGCGGCATCCTTTTCTTGCTGGGTGGCGATGCGGCGCAGCGAATCGTCGAGCGTACCGGAAGCCTCACCGGCCGCGATCAGCGCCAAAAACACCGTGTCGAACACGTCGGGATGCTTTGCAAACGCGTCGGAAAGCGACTTGCCGCCCTCAACGTCGGCAATCACGTCTTCCACCACACCTTGCAGGCGTTTGTTGTCGGTTTGTTCAAGCACCGTGCGGAGGCTTTGCGTCAGCGGCAGCCCCGCGCCGATCAGCGTGGCCAGCTGGCGGGTAAAGACCACCTTGTCCTTAGTAGTGATGCGCCCCGTAATGCGGGCAATCAGGCTGCTGTCTTCGTCGATTTCCTTGATATCAAGCGGCGTAAAGCCCTGGGAAATCAACAGCTTGGCTGCCGCGTTCTCCGAGTCGGCCTGCACCGTCGCACGCACGATCTTGTCGGTCGACGTATCTTTTGCCTGATAGTTAAATTTCTTCATTTTATCCTCGTATCAGCCTTTCGAATTCCGTCAGGTCAACGGCAAAGTTGCGCGCTTCGTCGTAGGTCACCGTGCCGCTTTGCACCAGGCTGACCAGCGTACGATCCATGGTTTGCATGCCTTGGTCGGCACCGGTTTGGATGACGGCGTCGAGCTGGTGGCTTTTGCCCTCGCGAATAATATTGCGCACGGCCGGGTTTGCCACCAGCACTTCGGCAGCCACCACTCGCCCGCCGCCGATAGCCGGCACCAGGCGCTGCGAACAGATTGCCATAAGGATGTTTGAAAGCTGCGCGCGGATCTGCGGCTGCTGGTGCGGCGGGAAGACGTCGATCATACGGTCGATCGACTGTGCCGCCGAGTTGGTGTGCAACGTCGCAAACACCAAGTGGCCAGTTTCGGCAATGGTAATGGCCGCCGAGATCGTCTCGAGGTCGCGCATCTCACCGATCAGCACGACGTCCGGGTCTTGGCGCAGGCTCGAGCGCAGCGCCGCCGAAAAGCTGTAGGTATCGTAGTGGACTTCGCGCTGCACCACGACGGATTTTTTAGATTTGTGCGTAAACTCAATCGGGTCTTCAATGGTAATGATATGGTCGGACCGCTCGCTGTTGATTTTATCCACAAGCGCGGCGAGCGTCGTGGACTTACCAGAGCCAGTTGGCCCCGTTACCAGCACCAGCCCGCGCGGATAATCGGCAAAGTTCAGCACTACCGGCGGCATGCCGAGTTCAGTCACCGATTTAATTTCGTTCGGGATAAGACGCAGCGCCGCGGCCAAATTGCCGCGTTCGTGGAAGGCGTTTACGCGGAAGCGCCCCAGCGTACCGAAGGCAAAACTGAAGTCGAACTCCTTGTCTTTCATCAAAATCTGCTGCTGGTCTTGGTCGAGAATGGCAAAAATCAGCGCTTCGACCGCCGGTTCGTCCAGCGCGTCGTAGCCAGGTATTGGCGCCAGGCTGCCATCCACGCGCAGCATGGGCGGCAGGCCGACTTGCAAATGAAGGTCGGAAGCACGTTTTTTCACGACTTCTTCGAGGAGCACTTCGATTCTTAGTTCTTGGTTATTCATGTTTCCACCCTTCTTATGCTGTATCTGATGCTACGCGGTTGACTTCTTCAATTGTGGTGATGCCCTGCAGCGCCTTGAGGTAGCCGTCTTGACGCATGGTCACCATCCCCTGCTCTATGGCCTTACGCTGGATGTCGGCGCTCGTGGCGCGCGAGACGATGAGCTTTTGGATTTCTTCGTTGACATCCATCACCTCGTAAAGCCCGGCCCGGCCGGAATATCCCCGTGGCGTCTGCGGGGTATCCCTCCCCTTGACTAAAGTATAAGCGCTTTGGCCCGCCAGGGGCAAGTCTTTATAGCCCAAATCTTCGGAAACGCGTGCCACGTCGGCCTTCGTCTTCGGAAGCAGATGGCCCACGGTAGCCATGATGTTCTGCGTTTCGATCGGGTTTGAGAGGTAGGCGTCGCGTTTTGGCGACACGCGGCGCACCAGGCGCTGGCCAATAATAGTGTTGACCGTACTGGCAATCAAGAACGGTTCGATGTTCATGTCGAGCAGACGCGGCAGCACGCCGGCCGCCGAGTTGGTGTGGAGCGTACTGAACACCAAGTGTCCCGTCAGCGCCGCCTGCACCGCCAGGTTGGCAGTTTCAGCGTCACGGATCTCTCCTACCATAATAACGTTCGGGTCCTGGCGGAGAATCGAACGCAAACCCGTCGCAAACGTCAGTCCCACGTCGGCATTCACTTGTATCTGGTTGACGCCGTCCATCTTGTATTCCACCGGGTCTTCCAGCGTCACGATGTTAATACTCTCGTCTTTGATTTCCTTGATCAGCGCGTACAGGCTGGTCGACTTACCCGAGCCGGTCGGGCCACTGGTGAGAATCATGCCGTTGGGTTTTTGGATGCCCTTCTTAATCATGCGCAGCGCGCGGCCGGCATAGCCCATTTGTTCGAGGTCGAACGTGTTGCCTGATTTGTCGAGCAGACGGATCACGACTTGTTCGCCCCATACCACCGGGCTGATAGCAATACGCAGGTCTACCTCTTTCCCCGCCACTTTTACCGTAAACTGGCCGTCTTGCGGAATACGGTGCTCGTCGATCTTGAGGTTGGACAAAATTTTTATGCGGCTGACGAGCGCCGGCTCGATGCTTTTTGGCAATTGCATGATTTCGCGCAGCACGCCGTCTACCCGGCAGCGGATTTTCAGCGCCTTTTCCAGCGGCTCAATATGCACGTCGCTAGCGCGCGATTTTACCGCGTATTCCAGAATAGTGGAAAGCGCACGGCTAATCGGCGAATCCTGCACGATCGTTTTGATATCGCCTTCGTTCGCCTTTGCTTCTTCCTGTGACGCTGCGGCGGCCACGTCGACGCTGGAAAGGTCGGTACGGTACTGGTCGAGTACGTGGCGCACGCCCGACTCGCTCGCCATGAACACCTTGATGGGCCGCTGGATACGGTTGGCCAGATAGTCCACTGCCTGCACGTTGT
>CBIMUR010000049.1:0-5312 GCA_966247155.1 uncultured bacterium | reverse complement strand
TTGATGAAGTGAAGCCAGATATAGCGCCGCAGCCGCCGGCGAAGGCTGAAACGCACGATCACGCCCCGGCCAGCGATTGGCCGGACCCTCTTGAAATGGCGGATTTCAAAGACGAGCCCACGAAAGAAGAGGCGCCGAAAAAGCCCGAAGCAGCACCTCTGGAAAAGGCAGCCGAGGAGCCACAGCCTAAAGACGAAGAAAAGCCACGCGAAGAGCCAACGCCGCTCACCTCGCCGTTCCTTGCGGACGCGAAGGTAGAATAGCGGCCTTTGGGCGGCGGCGCGGAGCCTGCCAGCCCCGACGAGCCTGGCCGCGCCCCGGCATTTGGTGCCAAGGCCGATACCGATTTGGCACTGGCCGACCCGAACGCGCAGCTGCCCGCCGCGCCAAGCGACGTTGAGCCGGAACTTCCCGAAGAGCTACAGGGCGACTTGGTGGCCATAGAGGCCGACACGACGACACACCGCAAACCGGAAGAGAAACCCGAAGAGCCTGCCAAAGGTGCTATGCAGGAAACAAGCCTTGGTACTGAGTCAAAAGAGGAGAACGCCTCGCCTTCAGCGCCTGCGGAAGAAAAGCCGCTGCCCACGGGCCCGACCTCCATCGCGCAACAGTACCGCGAAGAGCCGAATACGGGCGACCAAGACAACGGTGCCATTTACGATACTGATACGTATCACCAGCCGCTCGCCCACCCGGCAAAAAAGAAGCCGAGCTGGCTGTGGATCGTGTGGATCGTCCTTATTTTGGCGCTTGGCGCCGCGGCAGGTGCCGGGCTGTACCTTATAGGCATCGTGTAGCCATCAGGCAAAAGCCCGTCGCGCTCCGGCGGACTTTTAGGTACAATAGAAATAATGGATTTACTAAAAGACCTTAACCCCGCGCAGGTAGACGCGGTAAAAACCGTGAGCGGCCCCCTGTTGATTTTGGCGGGCGCGGGCAGCGGCAAGACCAAGACGCTGACGCATAGGATAGCGCAGCTTATTTCCAGCGAAAACGTGTGGCCGAACGAGATTTTGGCGGTGACCTTTACCAACAAAGCGGCGAAAGAGATGCGCGAGCGCCTGGGCCATTTGCTTGGCCAAGACGGCGGCGCGCGCAGCTTCATGCCGTGGATGGGCACGTTCCACGGGATTTGCGTGCGGCTGCTGAGGATCGACGGCGACAAGATTGGCATCTCGCCGAATTACGTTATTTACGACGAAGACGACCGCCAAGGGCTGATAAAACAAGCCATGAAACAACTGCAGATTACCGACAAGCAGATAAAGCCGCGTGCGGTCAGCAGTATCATTTCAAACGCCAAAAACGAGCTGAAGAGCCCCGAAGAATTTGAGGCCGGCGCGAACTATCCGTTCCAAAAGGAAGTGGCGAAAATTTACGCGCTGTACGAAAAAATGCGCATTGAGGCCGGCGCGCTCGACTTCGACGACCTGCTGCTTGAAACCGTGCGGCTTTTCCGTGAACAGCCCGAGGTGCGAGCAAAGTGGCGCGCCCAGTTCAAACACATCCTGATAGACGAATACCAGGACACCAACGCGGCGCAGTATGCAATTGTGAAAAGCCTGGTGAATGATGACCGTAACATTTGCGTAGTGGGCGACGACTGGCAGTCGATTTACAGCTGGCGCGGTGCCGATTTTACGAACATCTTGAATTTCGAGCGCGATTTCCCGGGCGCGAAAATCGTGAAACTCGAGCAAAATTACCGCAGTACCGGCGCCATTTTGGAGGCCGCGCACAATGTCATTACCAAAAACACGCAGCGCACCGACAAAAAGCTCTGGACGGCCGAACCTACGGGCGCGCCCGTGCAGGTGCATGCGGTGTACGATGAATCGGAAGAGGCCTACACCGTGGCCAGCCGGATCAGCGCGCAGGCAGGTATTGGCGCGCGTAGCTATGGTGATTTTGCCGTGCTGTACCGCACCAACTCGCAGAGCTACACGCTGGAGCGTGCGCTCATGCAGCACCGCGTGCCATACCAAATCATCGGTGGCGTGCGTTTTTATGACCGCAAGGAAATCAAAGATATCATCGCGTACCTGCGCCTGCTCTACCAGCCAAACGACCGCATGAGTTTCAGCCGGATCGTCAACGTGCCTACGCGCGGCATTGGCGCGACCAGTTTGGAAAAATTTTTAACGTGGCAGGGCAGTAGCGGCATGGATATTATCTCCAGCCTGGTGAATGTGGAGCAAACGAGTAGTCTGACGCCCCGGGCAAAAACCGCGCTGGCAACTTTGGGCGAAGTGCTGCGTGGGCTGCAGGGCAAACTGCAGGCCGACCAGCCGCCTAGCGATATTATCGAAACGCTGATCGAGAAAACCGGCTACCGCGACTACATTCTCGACGGCACGCCGCAGGCCGAGGAACGCGAGGCGAATATCGGCTCGCTGCTTTCCGATGCCAAAACGTTCGCCACGCTGCCCGATTTCCTGGAAGAAGTCGCGCTGATGTCGAGCGCTGATACTAGCAGCCACGAAAAGAAGGTGACGCTCATGACCATCCACGCCGCCAAAGGCCTGGAATTTCCGGTGGTCTTTATGGTGGGGATGGAAGAAGGGATTTTCCCGAACGCGCGGGTGTTCGAGGCTGGGCCGCACCAATTGGAAGAAGAGCGCCGCCTTTGCTACGTGGGCATGACCCGCGCGCGGGAAGAGCTGCACCTTAGCTATGCGCAAAGTCGCCTCCAGTTCGGCCAGCGCGGCTACAACCCGGCGTCGCGGTTTCTGGCCGATATGGGCCACGAGCTGGTGGAGGCGTCCGCGCCGTCGTTTGCCGCGCACGGCTTCGACCAAGAATACGATGAATTCAGTGACGGCCCCGGGCTGGATGTCGGTGACGGCGTGCGCTCGGCGCAATTTGGGGTGGGCGAAGTGGTGGATATCGATGGCATGGCAGTAACGGTACAATTTTCCAGCGGCCAAACCAAAAAGCTGAACGTCGAGTACGCCCGGCTCGAAAAACTTTAAGTTTTAACCATGCAGTGTGTATAATATGGCTATGAAGCCTTTCTTGTTATTGCAGTCGCGTCCTGAGGACGAAGCGTCCGACAACGAATATGCCGGCTTTTTGCAGGCGGCAAATCTTGCGCCGGAGCAGCTGGAGCGGGTCCGCGTGGAAGCCGCGCCATTGCCAGAAATTAAGCTGGACGATTATTCTGGCATTATCGTGGGCGGCGGGCCGTTCAACGCCAGTACGCCCGAGGAGAAAAAATCTGACGTGCAAAAGCGTGTCGAGGCGGATTTTGCCCGGCTGCTCGACGAGGTGGCAGAGAAGGACTTTCCGTTTTTCGGCGCCTGCTATGGCGTGGGGACGCTCGGTTCGCACCAGGGCGCGCTAATTTCCGGCAAGTACGCCGAAAACCAGGTGCCGACGGCCATTTCCGTGACAGATGAGGGTAAAAACGACCCGCTGCTTGCCGGCGTGCCGGACACTTTCGAGGCGGTTGCCGTGCACAAGGAGGCCTGCGAAAAGTTGCCGCCGCACGCCATACTGCTTGCCACTTCGGCACCATGCCCGGTACAGATGTTCCGCATTAAGCGCAATCTGTACGCGACGCAGTTCCACCCCGAGCTCGACGAGGCTGGCCTGCGCGTGCGCGTGGAAGTGTACAAGCATGCCGGGTACTTTGCGCCGGAGGATGGCGACGCGCTGGTCGCTGCGGCGCAAAATGCCGACCTGTCGCATGCGCCACGCGTACTGCAAAACTTCGTCCGGCGGTACCAGCAACCGCTTCGGTAGGCGTAAAGCTACCAAAAAACCGTTATTTTTGGTATAATTTCTCTCAGTACACCGAGGACGTGTTCTTATTTATGAAGAGTATACTTCGAAAATCGTTAGCTCCGCGCGGCGTCATCATCACGTTTATCTGCCTGATGGCACTTTTCTTTGGTATTTTTGTCACGTCGCGCGCGCAGGCCGCGTCACCCCAGCTTTCTGCCGGTGAGCGGCTGATCACCGTCCACGATAACGGCCAGGAGCGCGGGTTACTCACCCATGCCACGACGCTTCACCACGCGTTTGAGGAGGCAGGCATCGCGATCGATCCGAATGACCGGGTAGAGCCTGGCCTCGATGAAAAGCTGGTCGCTACCAACTATGAGGTAAACGTCTATCGCGCGCGTCCCGTCACCATCGTGGACGGCGCGCTGAAAAAGCGCGTCATGTCGCCCTACCGCACGGCAAAGCAAATTACTCAGAACGCTGGCATTACCCTGCACGACGAAGATATTACTACCATGACCGCCAGCAGCGACATTATCAGCCAGGGGGCGAGTATCCGGCTGGAGATCGACCGCGCGACGCCGTTTACGTTCGTGATGTACGGAAAAACGATCGACGCGTACACGCAGGAAAAGACGGTTGGCGACATGCTGCGGTCCAAAAATATCACGCTTGGGCAGAATGACACGCTTTCCGTGCCGCAGGACGCTGAAATGACCGCCGGCATGCGCGTGGAGCTGTGGCGCAACGGCAAACAGACAGTGACCGTTGATAAGAACGTGGCGTTCAGCGTAAAGCAAATCCAAGATGCCGACCAGCCAGTTGGGTACAAGAAAATCGTGACGCCGGGCGTAAAGGGCAAAAAGACGGTCGTTTACGAAGTCGTAATGAAAAATGGCAAAGAGGTGAAGCGCAAAGAAATCCGCAGCATGGTGACAAAAAAGCCGGTGCAGCAGGTGGAGATCATTGGTACGAAGATCGTGCTTCCGCCGGGCTCACACGAAGACTGGATGAGGGCTGCAGGTATGAATCCAGCGAATTTTGGCTATATCAATGCAATTTTTACGCAAGAGTCTGGCTGGAATCCTGCGTCTCGAGGCTATAATGTCGTTGGATTGGGACAAACGAGCGAAGCCAACCTATCGAGTGCGTGCCCAAATTGGCAGTCGGATCCAATATGTCAAATCAAATTCTTTGACGGCTACAAGAACCGTTACGGTAGTTGGCGCGAAGCGTATTGCTTCAAATTTGGATGTGGCGGTGCTTCAGGCCATGGCTGGTGGTAGATAATGCCGAAGAAAGAACTTGGCCAGCACTGGCTCCGCGACCGCGGCGTACTGGCGCATATTGCTGATTGTGCTGAACTGAACGAAGATGACACCGTGCTGGAAATCGGCCCGGGCCTCGGCACTCTCACCAGCGAGCTGCTGCGCCGCTGCAAAAAAGTGGTGGCGGTCGAGTTCGACAGCGAGTTGGCGCGCAAGCTGCCGGCGCAGTTCCCGGGCAAAAACCTGGAAGTCATTGAAAGCGACATTTTGTCGTTTGATCTTTCTGCTTTGCCGGCAAATTACAAAGTGGTGGCC
>CBIMUR010000048.1:0-5322 GCA_966247155.1 uncultured bacterium | reverse complement strand
GTTCGTTGCAGAAGACCAGCAGTCTATCGCCATCGGCCGTGGCGGCCAGAACGTCCGCCTGGCGTCACGCCTGACGGGCTACGAGCTGGATATCGAAACGGCAACGCCGGAAAAGCCAGCCGAACCAAAGCCAAAGAAAAACATCGAAGACAGCCTGCTGAGCGCGGTCGAAGAATCAGCCGAATAACAGCCGATGCACACACTAAAACTCCGCCCATACAGGCGGAGTTTTGCGTTGGCGGCTAGCTAGGCTAGGTTTCGATATTGCGGCGCGTGAAGCCGATCCAGCCGACGATGGTGAGCAGAGCAATGGCCGCCAGTAGAACGACAACGTGCTTGCCATTCAGCCCATGCTGCATGATTTGCGGATTGTTGTAGTAGTGGAAAATGGAAAGTTTGTCGATATCCTTCAGCTTGTCGACCGCCGGAGCAAGCGACGAAATGAAGAAGCTGATGGCCGCATAACCGCTGGCAGCGGCGATCGTAATGCCTTTTTTGCCGGTAAGCATGGCCACGCAGTACGCGACCATGCCGTATGCCATGTTCATCAGCCAGGCGTCGAACGTACTAAGCCAAACGCGCTGCATGTCGGCCGATTTGTCGGCAACGATCAGACCAAGCGCCAGGCCAAGAACGATACAAGCGCTGACGACGGCAATGACCACGAGAACCGCCAGCCACTTCTGGAAAAACACCGAAGTCCGCGTGACCGGCAGGCTAAGGAGCGTTTGCAGGCGCCGCCCGTCTTCTTCGTTAACGCTGATGCCGATGGCAATCAGAACCGACATGATGATGGTAAGCAGAACGACGTTCGGACCGAAAATCTGCTGGCCAATATAACCCGGCACGGTTTTAAAATCGGCTACCGAGCCAACGAGCGGCTTTAGCGAGTCGGGTATGGAGCTGACGATATTTTCGATGCCGTTTTGGTTGAACGAATTGTACAGCGCCATGGTGCCGAACGCGGCGAAGCCAACGGCCAGCCCCCAGCCAAGCAATTGCCAGCGCAGGCTAAAAAGTGATTTGGTAAAGACCGAGCTAAACATCGCGCTCCTCCGTGCGGTAATAATTCATGAACAATTCCTCGAGGTCGGGCTCGGCGATTTGCAGGTTGTCGATGGGATGAGCGGCGAGCAGTCGCATCAGCTGGTTGATATCGCCACCGAACGTAAATGCCAGCATGCCGTCTTCGTGCGTGAGCCGGCTGGCGCCTTTGAGCTTGGCGATTTGTTCGCGCGGCACCTTTCCTTTGAAATGAACGGTAACGTTCCGTGAGGTGTTGTTCATCAGCTCTTTCAGCGTACTGACGCGGATAAGCTTGCCGTCTTTAATAAAACCGACCCGGTCGCAGATAGCCTGGACCTCGCTGAGCACATGAGATGAAATGAAGGTGGTTTTGCCCTTTTCTTTGTGCTCGTGAATGATCGCGTTGAACTCGGCCTGGATGAGCGGGTCAAGACCGCTGGTCGGCTCGTCGAGGACAAGGATGTCGGGGTCGTGCATGAGCGCGGCGATGAGCCCGATTTTCTGCCGGTTGCCGCGTGAAAGGTGGCGGATTTTCGTGGTAACGTCGCTTTTTAGCCGATGTACCAGCCCGTCGATAGTTTTCTGGTCGACGCCGCCGCGCAAATGTGCCACGTAGCTGAGGTACTGCCTGCCGGTGAGGGACGGGTCGGTTTCCATGTCGCCGGAGAGGTAGCCAAGCCGCGAGTGGACTTCCTTCATTTGTTTGTGATGGTCGAGCCCAAGGACGGTAATGCTGCCTTCCTGTGGCTTTAGAAGGTCGAGGATGGTATTGATGGTGGTGGATTTACCGGCGCCGTTCGGTCCCAAAAAGCCGAAGACCTCGCCGCGGGCAACTTCCAGGTTGATGTCATAAATGCCATGTTGGCTGTCATAGCGCTTTGTAAGATGGGTGATCTTGAGCGCCGGGGGAGAGATGCTGGTCATGCTTACAGTGTATCGCTATGGTTTCAGGGTTGTCAAATGGAATAAAATTAGCACTCTATTGACGCGAGTGCTAATTTTTATGTATACTATTATGCAGAACCGCGGGCAAACCAAATAAAACGCTTGCGCCTGCGGAACGGAGGATTGATAATAGTAGTATGGCAGATGATTTCGCCGAATTCGTATCGCACCTGACCGATAACGCGCGGACGAGCCTGCAGCACGCAGATGCCATTGCGCGCGGCTACGGTAGCGCGTATATCGGGACAGAGCACTTGCTTCTTGGGGTACTAGCGCAAGGCTCTTCGGTGGGCGCCAAAATACTGGCCGACGCCGGCGTGACGCTGGACAGGGCCGAGCTGGCGCTTAATCTTACGCCGCGCACGCTAGTCGTGAGCACCGGGGCGAAGGGCCTGAGTGAAACTGCCAAACTGACCCTAAAAATGAGCTGGGAGATTGCACAGGAATTTCACCAGGATTTTCTTGGTACCGAGCACATTCTTTATAGCATCCTTACGCAGAAAAACGCCCGGGCGACGGTGCTTTTGCGTGACATGAGCGTCGATATTGCCGAACTAACCAGCGACCTTGAAGAGTTTTTCGACCGGCAGCACAACACCTATCACGAGGCAGAATCGGGCGGCGCGCAAACGAAAAAACGTGCCGGCCACGGCGGCGCGCTGGAGACGTTTGGTACCGACCTTACGATAAAGGCAAAACGCGGTGACCTCGACCCGGTGATTGGGCGCGAGGCCGAAGAAGAGCGGATGGTAACGATTTTGAGCCGCCGCACGAAAAACAACCCGGTGCTGATAGGTGAGCCGGGCGTCGGCAAGACGGCAATCGTCGAGGGTTTGGCGCAGCGGATAGCGCGCGAAGACGTGCCTGACCACTTGCTCGACAAGCGCGTTATCCAGCTTGACCTGGCGGCGATGATTGCCGGGACGAAATACCGGGGCGAGTTTGAAGAGCGGCTAAAGAAGGTCGTTGATGAGCTTCGCAAGCAAAAAAATGTCATTGTGTTTATCGACGAGCTGCACCTTCTGGTAGGCGCCGGCGCTGCCGAGGGCGCGCTAGATGCGGCAAACATGCTGAAACCCGCGCTGGCGCGTGGCGAGCTGCATCTTATTGGCGCGACCACGCTTGACGAATACCGCAAGCACATAGAGAAAGACTCCGCGCTGGAACGCCGTTTCCAAACCATTATGGTGCCCGAGCCGAGCCTGAAAGACACCATTGCCATCATAAAAGGCCTGCGTAGCTACTACGAAAAGCACCATGGCTTTTCCATGGACGACGAGGTGCTGGAAGATGCCGTGTATATGGCCGACCGTTACGTTAGCGAGCGGTTCATGCCTGACAAAGCCATCGACGTGATCGACGAGGCGGCGGCGCTGGTGCGCGTAAAGCACGGCCGCAAGCCAAGCAAGCTGCGCGATTATACCAAGCAGCTGAAAAATCTGAACGAAAAAATGGAAGAAGCCGTTGCTGGCGAAGATTACGAGCGGGCGGCGCTATACAAAACGCGCATCAGCCAGATCAGCGCGAAGCTCGACGAAACCAAGGCCGACTTTGAAAAGAAAACGCCCATCACGCTGAACGACGACGACGTGGCGCACGCCATTGCAACCATGACCGGCATTCCGGTAAAACGCGTGCAGAAGTCTGAGGCCAAACTGCTGCGCCACCTGGAAAAGCACCTGGGCAAGTACATCGTGGGCCAAAAAGAAGCGGTAGAGAAAGTCTCGCGCGCCATCCGCCGTTCGCGCAGCGGCGTGGCAAGCAGCAAGCGGCCGATCGGCTCGTTCGTGTTCATGGGCCCCACCGGCGTGGGCAAGACCGAACTGGCCAAAGTGCTGGCCCGCGAAGTGTTCGGCAGTAGCGACGCGCTGATAAAAATCGACATGAGCGAATTTGGCGAGCGGCACAACACCAGCCGGCTTCTGGGCGCGCCGGCAGGGTACGTGGGCTATGAAGACGGCGGCCAGCTGACCGATAAGATCCGTCGCCAGCCCTACAGCGTCGTGCTGTTCGACGAAATCGAAAAGGCTCACCCAGAAGTATTTCAGCTGCTTCTTCAGCTGCTTGAAGACGGCACGCTGACCGATGCCAAAGGCCGCGCCGTGGATTTCACGAATACCATCATCATCCTCACCAGCAACCTCGGCGCCGACAAAATGATGAAAGAATCGAGCCTGGGCTTCCACGCCAGCACCAAAAAAGACGAGCAGCAGCTTGACGTCGTGCACGAAGAAAACGCCGCCGCGGCAAACGAGGCGCTGGCCAAGATGATGCGCCCCGAGCTGATCAACCGTTTCGACGCGGTCGTGACGTTCCGCGCGCTTACCCGGAAGGAAGTCGGCCGGATTTTCGATAACCTTATCGACGAGCTGCAGGAGCGGCTGATCCGAAAAGGCATTCACCTGGTAATAAAACCGGCAGCAAAGCGCCTGCTAATAGACAAAGGGCACGACGAGAAGTTCGGCGCCCGCCCGCTGCGCCGCGCTATCCAGGACGATTTGGAGCACCAGATCGCAGACGGTATACTAAGTGGTGAATACGAAAAAGGTAGCGTTTTGGAAGTTGGCGCCAGGAAGGGTGGGATCACGATTAATGTACGACACGAGACAGCATAGCCGCGGCCATCTCCTTGGCGTTTTGGCGACGGTTTTCTGCGTGCTGGCGGCCTTGTTTCTGCTGATCAACCGCCAGTACGTCGTCGACCAAATGAGCGTCTGGCAGTACCAGCCATCAGCCGACGTTGCCGCGTTGGCGCAGCGTTCCGGCATGAACGGCAACGGTAAATTTCTGTTTTATGCCGCGCAGCCATCGGTGGAAAACGCGCAGCGGTTCAACCAAGAATGCGACCGCAAGGAAAAAGGCACGGCGATTCTGGGCTGCTATAACGGGCGGAACATTTACATTTACAACGTCACCGACAAGCGCCTTGGTGGCATTAAGGAAGTGACGGCCGCGCACGAAATGCTGCACGTTGCCTACGTGCGGATGAGTGACGGCGAAAAGCAGCAGGTTGACTCGCTGCTGGAAGCGGAATACGCCAAGCTGAAGAACGACAAAGAGTTTAGCGAGCGCATGGCTTTCTACGCCCGCACCGAGCCGGGCGAACGCGACAACGAGCTGCATTCGGTCATTGGCACGGAAGTACGGAATATCAGCCCAGAGCTTGAGAGGCACTACCAGAAATACTTTACCGACCGCGAAAAAACCGTGGCGCTTCATGAACAATACGCCAGCGTTTTTGAGCGGCTGCAAGCAAAGAGCAAGCAACTGGTAGCGCAATTAAAGCGGCTTGGCGACAAAATACTGAGCGACCGGGCAAAGTACGACGCCCAGGCGGCGAAGGTGCAGAAG
>CBIMUR010000047.1:0-5331 GCA_966247155.1 uncultured bacterium | reverse complement strand
GTACGCAGTAGTCTTTGTTGTCGTTGGGTCGCACAATGAGCCACGGCGTCGGGTCGTTTGGAATATCAAGCGTGCCGTGCGTAATGTCCATTATTTAATTTCCCTCGCGATCGCCGGCACGAGCCGCTCGTCGAAAACCGGCGGAATGATATGCTCGGCGTCCGGGCTTTCTACCAGGCTGGCGATGGCCTCGCTGGCTGCGATTTTATGCTGGTCGGTAATTTCTTTCACGCCGCTTGCCAGCGCGCCGCGGAAGATGCCCGGGAAAGCGATGGCGTTGTTGACTTGGTTGGGGAAGTCACTGCGGCCGGTGGCGATGACGGCGACGCCGGCTTTTTTGGCAACGTCCGGCATGATTTCCGGCGTGGGGTTGGCGAGGGCAAATACGACCGGTTTTTCTGCCATTTTTGTGATAAATTCTGGCGTAAGCAGCCCCGGCTGGGAAACGCCGATGAAGATATCTGCCTCCGTGAGCGCATCTTCCAGAGTGCCGCTGGCCGAGGTGTCAACATATTCCAGCAGCAATTTCTTCGCGTCGTTCAAGTCGGTGCGGGAACTTCCCACGATACCTTTGCTATCCACGGCAACAATCTGCGGCTGGGCGTACAAATGCAGCAGCTTGGTGATGGCCGTGCCGGCGGCACCTGCGCCCACGATAACGACTTTGCAATCTTCCAGCTTTTTGCCAACCATCTTCATGGCGTTTATTAGCCCGGCCAGGGTAACGACGGCCGTGCCGTGCTGGTCGTCGTGGAATACCGGAATGTCCAGCTCCTCCTTCAGCCGCTCCTCGATCTCAAAGCATTGCGGCGCGGCAATATCCTCCAGATTGATAGCACCGAAACTCGGTGCTATGGCCTTTACGGTTGCCACGATCTCGTCTGGCGTATGCACGTCTAGAATGACCGGGATACTATCGATGCCGGCGAAGTGCTTGAACAGCAGCGCTTTGCCCTCCATCACCGGCATAGAGCCTTTCGGGCCAATATTGCCAAGGCCCAAAACGGCCGAGCCGTCGGAGATGACGGCCACCAGGTTGTTTGTCCAAGTATATTCCGGCAGCTTCGCTGGGTCTTCGGCGATGGCGCGCGAAACGGCGGCGACACCGGGGGTATAATAGGCGCTGAGCTTCTCTTTGGTCAGCTCGTCTTTGTCTCGCAGGGAAGTGGTAATTTTCCCTTTGTATTTTTTATGAAGTTCCAGGGCGAGTTCGTCGTAGTTCATATATGTATTATAGCAGCGTGCAAAATAACCCGAACCCCTTTAAATTTACTTCAGTATTTGCTATAATCAATAGCTGATTGTATCTATAAACGAGTAAAGCGAGAGAAATAATGAGTTTTGCATTGATCCAAAAAGTGAACGACGAGCAGAAAAAAGCTGGCGTCGTTGACGCGCGCAGCGGTGACACCGTGCGCGTTCACCAGAAAATTAAAGAAGGCAACAAAGAGCGTGTCCAGGTGTTTGAAGGCGTGGTTATCCGCACCGACAACAAAAACCAGCACACTAGCCGCATTACCGTGCGCAAGGTCGCGAGCGGCGTTGGCGTTGAAAAGAGCTTTTTGCTGCACAGCCCGCTGGTAGAAAAGGTAGAGATCGTGCGCCGCGCGAAAGTCCGCCGTAACTTCCTCTCGTACCTGCGCAACCGCAGCGGCAAGAGCGCCCGCCTGGTGGCAAAAAACTTCGACCGCGAAAGCGTGAACAAAGTCGCCGAGCCTGCTAAGGCAGAAGCAAAAGACGACGCGCCGGCTGAAGCCGAAGCAAAATAGATTTATTGCAAGTCACGTAGCCCGTCTCTATATGAGGCGGGTTTTGCGTTTCAGGCGTATAATAAACATATGATCGTAGGGATAGACGAAGTAGGCCGCGGCGCCTGGGCGGGACCGCTGGTGGTGGGCGCGGTGCTGCTGGGCGGCGTGGAAATCGCCGGGCTAACCGACAGCAAGAAGCTGACGAAAAAGCAGCGCGAAGCTTTGGATATCGAGATCCGGCAGAAGGCGCTTGGCGTGGGGCTTGGCTGGGTGAGCGCGAAAGAAATTGATAGGATCGGGCTTTCCCAAGCATTGAAGCTGGCCTCTCGCCGGGCAGTGGCGCACATCCGGCACGAGTACCGAGAGATTATCATTGACGGGACGGTACGCTTGCTTGACGACCCGCGCGTGACGCTGATGAAAAAAGCGGATTTGCTGGTGCCGAGCGTTTCGGCGGCGTCTATCGTGGCAAAGGTGGCGCGGGATAATTATATGCGGCATGTGGACGGGGTGTTTCCGGGGTATAAGTTCACGGGGCACGTAGGGTATGGGACGGCGGCGCACCGGGCGGCGATAGGGGAGCTGGGTGTGACGCCGCTGCACCGGCTTTCGTTTGCGCCGTTACAGGGCTATGCAGGGGCAGAAGATGTATTTGAGAGGCGGACCGTCAGCCGCCGTGTCGATGCCGCAGCAGATTCTTTGTTGGCTGCGGAACTCGCTGGTGCTCAGACATCCTCGCCAAGCAAGGAACCTGCTGAGCCCTCTCCCGGGGCTGTCGCTAGCCTCTCCAATACATCTTCTGCCCCTGTGACTACCAAGCAAATAGGAGATTTGGCGGAAAATGAAGTTGCTGAGTTTTTAAAAAAGCGTGGCCACGAGATTTTGGCGCGGAATTGGCGGACGAGGTTTTGTGAGATTGATATTGTGTCGCGTTTGAACGGCACAGTGTCTTTTACTGAGGTGAAGTACCGTAAGAACGACCGTCAGGGCGGCGGGATGGCGGCGATTACCACGAAAAAGCAGCGGCAAATGGCGTTTGCCGCCGAATATTTCGCGGTGAAGCACGGCCTCAAGGATATGGATTTGCTTTTGGCGGCAGCCGACGTTTCGGGCCGGCCGCCGCAGGTAAAAGACTTTTTAAAGCTTGGCTAGCGCGTCGCGGACAGCCTGCGCGTCACGTTCGATCAGTTCTACGCGCCCTTCGATTTCTTTCATGCCGACGCTAATGACGCGGGCAAGTGCCGGCTCGTTTTGTAGCGGCGTGAAGAATTCGCGGTACTCTTCCAGCTGCTTGCGTGTCAGCAGGCCGTTGGCGGAATAGCGCGGATAATCGTCGTAGCTTTTATCGCCGCCGAAAGTTTTTTCGATCCACTTCCAGTTGTCGCGCACCCACTGCCAGGTAAGTTCGCGGCCGTCGCGGTTACGGATGAGCCAGGCGAACCAGCGCGCGACGTCCTGGTGGCGCACGACGGAGTCTGATAGGATGAGCTGCAACAGTTTTTTGATGGTTTCTTTGTCGCGCGTGGAGGTGAGGCCGCTGGCGATGTCCTGCTGTAGTTCGGCGGACGCGGTAGACTGGTAGTTTTGCAATAGCGTGTCAACGACGGCCGGGTCGCCACCATAGCGGACGACCGCGCCGAGAATAAGGGCGCGCAGCTCTGGGTCCAGCTGTTCAAGCGGCGTGTTTTTGTAGAGCTCTGCCGCGGTTTTCAGCGCGTCGGCATCCTGCGCGTAGATCATCATGCTGATGATGGTGGCGCGCAGTTTGGTATCGGTTTCCGGCTCGTTCTCTTTGGCTTTCCAGCCGAGGCGCTCGTATTGCCGGCGCGCGAGGTTGCCCGATAGCTCGCGCAGTTTTGCTTCGCTGGGCTCATCGCCCTCTGCGAACTTGCGCAGTTCACCGGCCGCCAGGCTGATGATGTCCCATACTGCCTCGGTGGTCTCATTTTTGTAAGCGTCGAGCAGCGGAATGAGCCGGGCAGTAGGAATGGCACCGCCACGGGCAAGGATGGTGTGTTCGTGCAGCAGCTGCAGGCGGTCGAGCGGGGAAAGCGCGCCAGCTTCTATGTCGCTGATGATCTTCGCAAGCAGTCTGTCGTCGTACTGCGTGATGAAGTGCGCCGTATCGGAGGCGTTGAGGCGCAGCGGCTTTTCTGACGGGCGTTCTACGATAGCCTCACGGGTGGTAAGCAGCTCGGGCATATCTTCGCTATCAGAAGCGTTGAGCGGGATGGGCCACAGCTTTTCCGATGGCTCGTGCGGACCGACGAAGAACTGCTGCTGCGTGAGGGTCAGCTCGCTGTCGGTCTGCGTTGCCCGCACGACCGGGTAGCCCGACTGCGAGATCCACGTGTTCATGAACTGCGCGATGTCCTTGCCGCTGGCGGCGCCAAGCGCGTTCCAAAGGTCGTCGCCCTCGGTATTGCCGTATTTGTACGCGGCAAAGTATGCTTTCAGGCCGGTCTGGAACGCGTCGTGCCCGATATATTGCTGTAGCATGCGCAGCAGCCGCGCGCCCTTTGCGTAAACGATCGCGCCGTCGAACAGGGTGCTGATTTCGTCTGGGTGGTGCACGTCTACCTGCACCGGTTGCACGCCGTCGAGGCTGTCGCGCCGCAATGCCGCGATACTTTCGTAGGTCGCGAAATCGAGCCAGATGTTCCACTCGGGGTGGAGCGCGTCGACGGCGATGTATTCCATCAGCGTCGCGAAGCTCTCGTTCAGCCAGAGGTTGTTCCACCATTTCATGGTGACGAGGTTGCCAAACCATTGGTGGGAAAGCTCGTGCGCGACCACTGTGGCAATGTAATGGCGGCTGGAGATGCTGGTGGTTTCCGGGTTGGCGAGCAGCGCAACCTCACGGTAAGTTACCAGGCCCCAGTTTTCCATGGCGCCGGCCGAAAAGTCAGGCAGGGCGACGTGGTCGGACTTTGGCAGCGGGTAGGGTGTGTCGAAGTATTCTTCAAAGAAATCGATGGTGCGAGTGGCGTTTTCCAGGGCGAAATCGAGGCTGGCCGCGGGCTGGGCGGGCGTGGCCCATACGTTCACCTCGATGCCGCGCTTTGTCACGGCGGTTTTGCGGTGCAGTTCGCCGGTCACCCACGCCAGCAGGTAGGTGCTCATGCGCGGCGTGGTGGCGAATTTGGTCACCAGGCGGCCGTTTTCCTCCTCTTGCTGGGCAATTGGCATGTTGCCAAGCACCGTTACGTCTTTTTCGGTGGTGAGGATAACGTCGAACGTGGCTTTGGCTTCCGGCTCGTCGATGCACGGGAAGGCCTCGCGGGCATGGTGGCTTTCGAACTGGGTGGCTAGCAGCTCTTTCTTTACGCCTTCATGCTCGTAATAGCATGGGTAGAGGCCGTGCATGGCATCGGTGATTTTGCCGCTAAAGGCAATCACGACGATGTGCCGCCCCTCGGCAATGTCCGGGTGGGTGATGGCCAGCTCGTCGTTTTCCCCCGCAGCAAACTGCGCTGCTTTCCCATCCATCGTGACAGATTCTATGGCGAGGCCTTTGGCGTGAACCATAATTTTATCGGCGCCGGCGGACGAGGAGCCGTTCATGGTAATGATGCCACTG
>CBIMUR010000046.1:0-5487 GCA_966247155.1 uncultured bacterium | reverse complement strand
TCAGGACGCGGTCACCACCGCGCAGTCGTTCAATGAAAAGGTCGGTATCACCGGGATCGTGCTGACGCGCGTTATTTTGCTGCTGGGTACTATTGGCCTGGGGTATTTGTTTTATCAACATGCGCTGGTGAAATATGGAAAAAAGTCCGGCCCTGCAGCTTAGCGTCAGCGATTTTATCGCTGTCTTCAACCAGACGCTCGAATTTGCTTATCCGAGCGTCGAAGTAGAGGGCGAAGTTGCCAGCTTTAAAGTAAACCAGAACAAGTACGTTTTTTTCGACCTCAAAGACGCCGGCGGCAGCGTGGGCTGCTTTATGACCGTGTGGCAGCTGCGCGCGGGGCTGGAAGACGGCATGAAGGTGATCGTGAGCGCGACGCCGAAGCTCACCCAGTGGGGAAAATTCAGCCTGACGGTGCGCGCTGTGCGGCCAAGCGGCGAGGGAAGCCTGAAGAAAAGCTTCGAGCTTTTGAAGGCCAAGCTGGAAAAGGAAGGGTTGTTTGCCCCCGAGCGAAAACGCGGCCTGCCGGAAATTCCGCAGCGCGTCGCGGTGATCAGCAGCACGCAGGCGGCGGGTTACGCTGACTTTATGAAAATTGTGAACGAGCGCTGGGGCGGGCTGAAAATCGACGTGGCGCACGTGCAGGTGCAGGGCGAGAGCGCGCCCGATCAGATGATAAAAGCGCTGAAATATTTCAACTCGCGCGAGGAGCTGCCGGAGGTGATCGTGCTGATCCGTGGCGGCGGCAGCGCCGATGACCTGGCGGCGTTCAACGACGAGCCGCTGGTGCGGGAAATTGCCGCCAGCCGGGCGCCGACGCTGGTGGGCGTGGGGCACGAGGTAGACGTGAGCCTGGCCGACATGGCGGCCGACGTGCGCGCGGCCACGCCAAGCAATGCCGCGCAGATTCTCGTGCCAAAGACCGAACGGGCGGTAGCGCAGCAGGCAGAGGCCGTGCGGCAACGGATGGAGCATGTGGCCCGGGCGCTAGGACGCCAATGGGATGCACAGGCCGGCCAGCTGGAAAGCTTGCGGAGGGTCCTGGCCGAGCTTAATCCCATGAAAGTGCTGGAGCGCGGTTACGCCCTGGTGCGCGGCGAGCTGCGCCCCGGCGGCGAGATAACGGTAGAAAAAAATGATATGGTAATAACGGCGGAGGTAAAAAATGTCAGTGAAAAATAACCCCAGCGTGAGCGAGAAGACCGCGCGGCTGAACGAGCTGGTGGCGTGGTTTGACAGCGATGAGTTCGAGCTGGAAAAAGCGCTGGAGAAATTCAAAGAAGCCGAAACTTTGGCCGAAGAGATCGAGCGGGACTTGAACGCCCTGAAGAACGACATTGAAATCGTGAAGGCGAAATTTACCGACTGATGGCGTGGCTTTTTTGGCCGGTCGCGGGCGTTATCTTGCTGTTCGGCTTCGTGGTGCTGCGCGGCGCGCCGTACGTGCCAAGCCACCGGCGCGACGTAAAACGCGCGTTCGACGAACTGTACGAACTGTCCGAAAAAGACGTGCTGGTAGACGTTGGCTCGGGCGACGGAATTATTTTGCGCCAAGCGGCGGCGCGCGGCGCCAAGGCGGTGGGGTACGAGCTGAACCCGGCGCTGGTAGCGGTTTCGCGGTTTCTTTCTCGTGGTGACCCGAAGGTCAGCGTGCGGCTAGGCGATTTTTGGCTGGCGCCGCTGCCGGCTGATACTACCGTGGTCTACGGCTTTATCGTGACGCGTGACGCCAAGAAGATGGCAAAAAAGCTGCAGGCCGAGGCGGACAGGCTTGGCCGCGGGCTGTATTTTATCAGCTATGGCAGCGAGCTGAAGGACGTGCGCAAGCTCAAGGGGCTCGGTGCGCACCACCTCTACAGGTTTGACCCTTTACACGGCGGGGAAGCGTAAGTATAATAGCCCCATGACAACGTTTCTACATAAAAACGAACGGGGCGGGGTAAGCGTCTCGACGATTTCGATTATCGGGCTGATCGTCCTCGTGCTGGTGACGGGCTCGCTGGCGATTTGGGCGTACCTTAGCTTTACCGAGCAAAAAACCGACGTCGACGGCAAAATTAGCCTGGCGGTCGCAAAAGCAAAAAACGAACAGGCCGAAGCCGACGAGGCGAAGTTTGCCGAGCGCGAAAAACAGCCGCTCCGCCAGTTCGTAGGCCCAGACGATTTTGGCCGGCTAACGTTCGACTACCCGAAAACGTGGAGCGCGCACGTTTCGCATGACGGGGCGAAAGGCGGCGCGTACGAAGCCTATCTTAACCCGGTGGTCGTGCCGCCGATCAGCGCCGATCAGCAGTTCAGCCTGCGGGTAACCATAGAAGAGAAAGATTACGACCAAGTGGTAAAATCGTACGCTTCACTAGTGAAAAAGGGCGATCTGCGCAGTAGCGCGACCAGTGCCAATGGCAACAACGGTACGCGGCTGGATGGCAATTTCAGCAAAGATATCCGTGGCTCTGCGGTCATTTACAAAATTCGCGACAAAACGGTCACGCTTCGCACCGATGCCGATACGTTCAAGCCTGATTTTGAAAACTTAATCAAGACGATCAATTTCAACTCATAATTCGCCACCTCCGCGCCCCCGTGCTACACTAAAAGGGTATGAAGGGGAGCGAGGGAGAACTGACACGGGACGGGTCGCTTGCTGGCGGCCTGCCTGCTGTCGTGACGGCAGCGCATGAACTGAAGGCACCGCTAAGCCTGGTGCGGCAGCTCTCGCTGGCGCTTGAGGCTGGCGGGGTAAGCCCGGACGAACAGCAGCGCATGCTCCGGCAAATTACCCTTACCAGCGAGCGGGCGCTGCGCCTGACGACCGACCTGACGCGCGCCTCGCGGTTGGAAAACAGCCTGTTCGAGCTGGAGCCGCTCAATCCCCAACAAATTTGCGAGGAAGTGGCGCACGAGCTTTCGCCGCTGTACAAGGCGCGCGGGCGGGAGATCAGCGTGGCGCCGCGCCGCCGCCAGCTGCTGGCCGTCGCCAACCGTGACCTTTTGCGGCGAGTCGTGCTGAACTTTGGCGACAACGCGCTGCATTACGCGGACGGAGATGCGCCGGTCGAGCTTCGTGCCGGGGCGCTTGCCGGCGGCGAGAAAATCCGTATCGGCGTGCGCGACCACGGCCCGGCGGTCCCGGCTGACATATGGCGGAAGCTGCAAACACATCTCGGCAAAAGCGCGCAACCACTTCATGCGCGCCCCGGCAGCAGCGGCTTGGGCCTGTACGTGGCCAGCCAGTTTGCCAGCGCTATGCGCGGCGCTGTCGGCGCTACCCGCCACCGTGACGGCGCTACGTTTTACGTAGATATCAGCGCTTCGACGCAACTGAGGTTATTATGACGAAGCAGCCGTACGTTCTTATCGTGGAAGACGACGAGTGGCTGGCCGAGCAGCATGTTCGGACGCTAGCGGGCGCCGGTATCCGCGCCGAGGCGGTGCCGCACGCGCTTGCCGCGATCGACTCCATCGACCAGGCGTTGCCCGACGCGCTAGTGCTCGACGTGCTGCTGGTGGGGCCAAACGCTTTCACGCTGCTGCACGAGCTGCAGTCGCACGCCGACCTGGCAAGCATCCCGGTGATTTTGTGCACCAACAGCGCCGACCAGCTGGCAGAAGAGGACGTAAAAGCCTATGGCGTCACGCGCGTACTCGACAAAGCTACCATGGTGCCGGGCGACTTGATAGCGGCCATAAAGAAAGTGCTGCCATGAGCACGCTGCGCACGCGGGCAATCGTGTTGCGCCGCACCAACTACGGCGAGGCCGACCGGATTTTGCAGCTGCTGACGCCGGAAGGCAAGCGCAGCGTCATGGCGCGCGGCGTGCGCCGCGAGAAAAGCAAGCTGGCCGGTGGGATCGAGCTGTTCGCCGTCAGCGACGTGGTGATCACCCAGGGCAAGGGCGACCTCGGCATTCTTACGTCGGCCCGGCTGGTGCAATTTTACCGCCACATTTTGGAAGATTACGACAAGTTGCAATTTGGCTACGAGGCGGTAAAGCAGGTGGCACGAGCCAGCGAAATGGTCGATGAGCCGGAGTGGTACGACGTGCTAAGCGAAGTACTGATGGCGCTGGACTCGGCGGCTGTCTCCCGCCAGCTGGTGGAGACGTGGTTTTATTTGCGCCATGCGGCGCTTTTAGGGAGCGAGCTGAGCCTGGTGAATGATATCAATGGAAGGGCGCTTTCACCGGAGGCGCGGTACGCATACGACGTAGGCGAAAAAGGCCTGCGCGAACACCCGAACGGCGAGCTGACGGCAGACCATATAAAACTCTTGCGGCTGATAAGCGCCAAGTCGCTAAAAGTTTTGGCGCAGATTGGCGGGGTAGAAAAGATTTTGCCGGATTGCTGGGCGGTGGCGCGGCAGCACGCGGCGATTTAAATAAATCACATCCCGAAACGCACGGAAAATGCACTTTGGGATATGCCCGAGACGCAGCGCTGGATGCGCGGCGCCTCGGGATGGGTGGAAGGCTTGTTTAGCTGATCGAGCCGCCACTTCCGTGGCAGCTGTTACAGACCCAGCCGGTCCACCGGCCAACCGTCTCGATGAGAAGGTCGGCACTCTTACAGAACGCGCAAAGCATGATACCTCCGTTTGAAGTAAGTTTGAAGTCCTGTCGAGCATTTATATTATAAAGCATATGCTATAAAAAGTCAAATCACCGCCACCGTTTTTCGGCGTATCTGTTATAATCAGAACATTATGGCAGGACAAAAGAACGAAAAAATGGAAGCAATCGTAAGCCTGGCCAAGCGCCGTGGGTTTATTTACCAGGGCAGCGAGGTCTACGGCGGCCTCTCTGGTACGTGGGACTACGGCCCGCTGGGCACGCAGCTCAAGCGTAACATCATGCAGCTGTGGTGGAGGCTGTTCGTCGAGGCACGCGACGACATGTATGGCGTGGACGCGGCGATTTTGATGAACCAGAAGGTGTGGCAGGCAAGCGGACACACCGAAACGTTCGTCGATCCGCTCTGCGAAGACACAGTCAACCACCGCCGTTACCGCACCGACCACATCTTGAAAGACAAAGGTGTCAATCCCGAAGGCATGACGATGGAGCAGATGGACGCGGCGATCGCGGAAAACGGCATCAAGAGCCCGGATGGCAACCCGCTGTCAAAATCGCGCACGTTCAACATGATGTTCCGAACTTTTGTGGGGCCTGCCCAAGGCGAAGAGCTGACTATTGGCGCGCCGGTTGATGAAAACCCGAAAGGCAATGCTGATCTCGAGGGACGCAAGGCATTTACCTACGAGCCAAGCAGCGTATCGTACTTACGCCCGGAAACGGCGCAAGGTATTTTTACCAACTACAAAAACGTCGTGGATAATTTTTACCCGGATTTGCCGTTCGGTATCGCGCAGCAGGGCAAGGCCTTCCGCAACGAGATTTCGCCGCGTGATTTCGTGTTCCGTAGCCGCGAGTTCGAGCAGATGGAAATCGAATACTTCGTTCACCCGGAAAAGTGGGCGGAGAGTTTTGAC
>CBIMUR010000045.1:0-5515 GCA_966247155.1 uncultured bacterium | reverse complement strand
TAAAAAGCGGCAGGTTGAGGAGCGCCAAAATGCCGATTGCCAGCGCCGCCCGCCACCACACGCCGCCAACCATAGGGTAGAGGACACGACGGCTCGTTTCCAGCTGCGAGCGCCACTTTTTCTCGTAGCAAACGCCAAGCGCCGGCGTGCTGATAATACAGCGGTGCGCCGCGCCAAGCGCCGCCGCAATGCGCCGCTCTGGGTTGACCTGGCTCTTATGCGGCGCGAAGCCCTGCAATTTGCCCAGCAGCAGCTCCCGGTCGATCATCCACAGCGCGCACGACGATGCTGGCAGGCCAGTATCTGAAAGTACCAACTGCCAAAAATACCGCAGCGTCCCGAAGAGTACGCTAGCCCGGCCGGTGTCGCTTCGCTGCGGAATGACTGAAAGCATTTTCAGCTTTTCACTCCTCGTCGCGCGCACCAGCTGGCTGATCGTGGTCGGCGCGACGTGCGTATCGACGTCGAGAAATAGCGCATACGTACCGCTCGCCTCTCGCGCCAGGGCGTCGAGCGCGTGGTTTTTGCCCAGCCAGCCCGCGGGCAGCTCCACGCCCGGCACGAACCGCACGCCGGCATGCGCGAACGATTTTACCAATATGGACGTATCGTCGGCCGAGCTGTCATCGTACACGATCACCTCGAGCTTTTCATAATCGCTCGCCAGCACCCGCTCGAGACACTGCGACATGGCGTGCATTTCGTTGCGCGCGGGGATACACACCGTCACGCTCGGCAGTTCGCCTCTGCCATTAGCCACCTCGGGCATAGCCGTGTTTTTCAACGACCGCTGCAACCGCACCGTAAAAATACCCAAAATGCCCGTAAGAACGCACGAAACCGCAATGAAAATAGCCGTAATCACAATGTATTCATGGTATCATGCTTGACGCGCGAACGGTAGCGGCGTATAGTGGTACTTGACAGTCTGCTACGAGCAGGCTATTTAATTTGGGAGAGAATACTTTGGCAACAAAGGATAAAAAACCAGCAGCGAAAAAGGCCGCCCCGGAAGGGAAAGTGACCCGCATCAAAGCGAGCAGCGCGTCCGCTAAGAAAGAAACGAAGGCCGCTAAAGCCAAAAAAGCAGAAGCACAGGCGCCCGAGACCAAGCAAAAAGGCAAACGCGACCTACTAAAACCGTTCAAGGCCATCGGCGGCTACTTTGCCGGCGCTTGGTACGAGCTAAAGCAAGTCCGCTGGCCGAACCGCCGCGCCACCTGGGGCATGACCGTCGCCATGCTGGCGTTCACCGCGTTCTTCGTCGCGCTTATTTTGCTGCTCGATGCATTGTTTAAATATTTGTTCGAAATAATTTTAGGATAGGAAAGTATGTCACAAACCCGATACGATTCAACCCGGAAATGGTACGCCATTCACACCTACAGCGGCTACGAGGAAAAGGTAGCCGACAGCATCCGCCAGCGCATTAACGCCGTCGACATGGCCGATAAGATTTTTGACGTCATGGTACCAAAAGAAAAGCAAATCCAAATCAAAAACGGCAAGCGCAAGGTTATTGAAGCCAAGATTTTCCAGGGCTACGCGCTGGTTGAGATGAAACTGACCGACGAAACCTGGTACATCGTGCGCAACACGCCAGGCGTGACCGGCTTCGTAGGGAGCGGCACCGAGCCAACCCCAGTTTCTGACGCTGAAATCGCCAAGATTAAAAAGCGCATGGGCGTCGACGACCCGAAGCACCAGATCGACTTCAAAGAAGGCGAGGTGGTTTCTATTATCGACGGGCCGTTCAAAGGCTTCGACGGCGCTATCAGCGAAATCGACAACCAAAAAGGCAAAATCAAGGTCATGGTCAGCATGTTTGGCCGCGATACGCCGGTCGAACTTGACGCCTTGCAAGTCAACAAAGTATAAAACCACCCATAAGTCCGCATCACAGCGGACTTATTTTATTGGATCACCCGCATGCCGCCACGCAGAAAAAACCACCAGCCTACCATTTTCGCGCTCGTTCCGCACCCCGACGACCCGTCTCGTTACGCGACGGACAGCAAAGGGAAGTACCCGTCGAAAACGCACGATCAAGACGCCGGCACGTATGAAAAGACGCTCAGCCTCATCGGCCAGGAGCAGCTCGGTCTCCCGTATCTGTCCGCCGACGCTAGGCTGCTCCGTCTGCCATGCGAAGATGAGGAGCTTGGCCCCGACAAAATCGCTTATCTTGCGAAACGGCAGCTGGGTGGCGCGGCGCTTTTGCCTGAAGGATGGGAGTGGCGCCAGCCGGGGCAAAATGGCAAGTCCGGCTTGAGCAAACGCGCCCTATCTGCTATACTAAGCAAGTTACGCACTCGGTAAAACGAGTAAAGAAGGAAAACTATGGCAAAGAAAATCATCGGCAACTTGAAACTCCGCATTCCCGCCGGCCGCGCGACGGCAGGCCCTCCGGTAGGTTCGACCCTCGGTCAGTGGGGTCTGAATATGATGGATTTCATCACTCCGTTCAACGACGCCACCAAGGGCGACATGGGCAAGGACGTCATCGTGCACATCCAGGTATTCGAAGACCGCACCTTTACCTGGAAGAGTCTCGGCCAGCCGGTTGACGACGCGATCCGCGCCGCCATCGGCATCAAAAAGGGCAGCGGCAAGCCGCACAGCGAAAAGGTCGGCAAGATCACCCGCGCCCAGCTGGAAGAAATCGCCGAAGCGAAAAAAGACCAGCTCAACGCCATCGACATGGAAGGCCGCGTGAAGACCATCGCCGGCACCGCCCGCAGCATGGGCGTCGAAGTCGTCGACTAGAAGAACGGCCCGCTTACATTAAATAAATCCTCCCGCTCCAGGAGGGTTTATTTAATGTTTGCAACTTGACATATACGTCGTACATATGTCAAGATACTGGTATTACCAACAAGAACGAGGCATAGAATGACGGAACGACTCTCTTCAGCACATGAAATCAACAATGGTAATGAGCTCTCTCATGACCCAGAACTAGCCGCAAAGTTTGGCCAGGTGGTCATGGAAGGCATGGGAGCCAACGCTTTCGCGCCAGCGACGCCTGAGTATGAACCGTTTGGCGCCGACCTTGTTGAGCCTCACAAGATCAACGAAACTGAACTCGGTTCAACCCCTTATGGAAGCGCCAATCTTCCTCCTGAGCGGACCTGGGTGCTCAAGGTGTCGACCGACTGGTTGTAGATTCTAAATGACCGTTTCTAAAAAGCCCCTCTTTGTCCTCACTATCGAAGGCGACACACACGTCCCGCATGTCCAACGCCACCTGACGAGTCCTCTCATCTCGGTAGATCCTTCTCTAGACGCCAAGAGCAGCCTTAGCTATAGCACCACGAAAGACGGTTTATCCGTTATTTACAACGGCCAAGAGCTGCCGCAACCCAAAAGTATCTGGCTACGACGCCCGCGCATGGCTGAATATGAGGAGATCCCCGTCGCTAAACGCAACTTCGCGTATAGCAAATCGGCTATCGATATGCACTGGACCACTCTTTACTCGCTTTTTCAAAATGCACTGTGGGTTTCCGACTACTACGCCATCCAGCGGGCAGGGCGAAAACCCTTTCAAATTGAAGCCGCCCGTCGCCTTGGGTTTCAGGTACCTGAAACCCTCTTCACCTCCGACCCGTTAGCGGCAAGGCAGTTCCTCAAAAAGCACAAAAAATGCATCGTGAAACCGCTCGCGTACCGCTCCATGCTTACGGAAGGTGGCGATCCTAAGCCATTTCTCACGCGCAAGATACATGACGGCCAAGACATCGATTTTTCGAGATTATACCTTGCCCCGGCTATTTTCCAGCAGGCAATCGATGTTGATGTGGAATTACGTGTCACCGTTATTGGAGAGAAGGTATTTACCGGTGCCATTACCGCCAACGGACTCGACGCAGACTCGCCATATAGCGATTACAAACTCGCATACCTCAAGCAAGGCGCCTCAGTAGCTGTCGCACCATACGATCTGCCAGACGAAATCGCAGACAAGTGCATCGCTCACGCGAAAATGCTCAATCTGAACTGCTGCGGCATAGATATCTTAAAAGACAAAAAAGGCACCTATTGGTTCCTTGAAAATAACCCGAACGGTCAATGGGCATTCGTGGAGAGTGAGGCCGGTCTTCCTATCGGCAAAGCACTCGCCGAGCTACTCGAAAAAGGCAAGATTAAATAATTTCCTTGTAGTGACCATCGCCAGCCCCGTCTCGCCATTGAGACAGGGGCTGACGCCGGTTCACTCGAAGAGACCGAGGATAAGCGCCACGCCACCACCGCATAGGAGTGCGGGCAGGGCATAGGCCCGCAGCGAACCACTCTTCCCCTTGGTCACCCACGACCCGATAAGAATCGTGGCAAACAAGGAGAGCTGATGGATCGAACCGAGCAGCGCGGGCTGTTGTGGGTCTGTCTGCTGCAGTGCCCACATGAACGTTGCCGCTGAAAGCGGCACGAACACCGCCATGCCCAGAAGCGCCACGCGGCGCTCCGCCACGAACATCCGCACGTCGATTCGACGGGAAACCCACTTGCGGGTCACCAACAGGCCGGTACCGATAAGCAGCACCGGCAGCAGCAGACGGACAGGAATATACGTAGCGGTATCCACCTGCTTCACGACGATGGCGTCACAGACGTTGGCGCTCCCGAAGAACACCGTACCCGTCATGGCGCCCGCCCACGCCCAGCGGATCTGCTTCGGCGAGAAGCTGACAGCCTTCTCTTCTTGCTGCGCCGCGGCCTGCTTGGCTGCCTGTTGCTCAAGCATTTTTGCCCGCCCAACGCCAGCCAAGATGGTCGCGATGCCAAGGGTTTTCCACCACGTAAGCGGCTCGTTCACTGACGGCAGCGCCGAGAACAGCGCCAGTGGCACGACTCTTAGCGTGAATACCAGGCCGAAATGCGTCGGCCCGATGATGGGTGCTGCCCAGTAAATCAGCACGTTGGAAGCCGTATAGAGAACGCCCGCACCAGCCGCTGCCCAGTACACCCTGGCTTCGAGCGAACCCGGCAGCCCAAAACCGTCTGCTGGCAGCGTCACCAGAACGGCGAAGCCTACGGCTCCAGCGACCGATGGGATGATCGTCACCAGCGCGGCCTGCTGCAGCCCCTTCGCTTTCGCGGCCGCCTGACACACGGGAATTGGCCCCTGCGTCAGCAGGCTCACGATGATGAGTAGGAGTGAATCCACTCCAAGTAACATGGTTCCTCTCTTCTCTCGGGAATGAACCGCCGGCTATAATATGCATCCCCGCCGTCATTGTCAAGCATAGCCAAGTTGCGCTATAGTAACCCCATGCCACACATCCACACCGCGCCCGGCCAACACGACCAAACCGTCAGCCTTTACCTTTTCAGGACCGATTTTCCCGAGCCGAAGGTCATGCTTCACTTCCATCGCAAAATGAACAGCATGGCGCAGTTCGGTGGGCACGTTGAGCTACACGAAACCCCGTGGCAAACAGCCGCCCACGAGCTTGCCGAAGAAACGGGCTACGATATTAGCCAGGTCCAGGTGCTACAACCGCCGCTGGCCATG
>CBIMUR010000044.1:0-5682 GCA_966247155.1 uncultured bacterium | reverse complement strand
AAGAACTTTGCTGGCAACGACGGCGCCGTGAAGCGCGCGCAGCATAAAACCATCAAAAAGGCGACCGACGACCAGCGCCGCCTCAACTTTAACACCGCGATCTCTGCCCTGATGGAATACGTGAACGAGCTGTACAAGCTGAAAACCGACGGTTTCTCCGATGGCGCATGGCGTAGCGCATTGGGCGACCTCGTGCGCCTGCTTGCGCCGTTTGCGCCGCACATGGGCGCCGAGCTGTGGCAGCAACTGGGCAACGAAAGCACGGTAGAAGAAGCCGGCTGGCCGCAGTGGGACGACGCGCTGACTGTCGAGGAGATGGTAACGGTGGTCGTGCAGGTGAACGGCAAGCTGCGCGCCAAGCTGCAGGTAGCTAAAGATGCGCCGGAAGGCGACGTGACCGCCCTGGCGCTCGGGGACGAGAACGTGCAGAAATTCACCGGCGGCGAAAAACCAGCCAAGGTGATCTACGTGCCTGGCCGCCTGGTGAACATCGTCGTTTAGCTGAAAACTTCCCGAAAAAAGTACGCACCGCCCATGAGACGGTGCGTTGCTCTTGAGAAATATGCGGAAGTTAGTTATAATATCTCTAAGTTTTATCACAATCAACCCATAAAGGAGATGTTTCATGGGACAACCTAAAAAGCAGAAGAGCCCGCGCAAAACCGGTCTTGGCCGCAGCCACTTGGTGCTGAAGCTGGCCCGCCGCGTCAACGGCAAGTCACCGGTAAAAGTCCGTACGACCAAAAATGAGACTGGCAAAGCGCTCGCTAAAAAAGCGCCTGCCGCTAAAGCTGCTGCAAAATAACAGCCGCCCTAGCTACTCTTTAAACAAAACGTAAGTCAAAAAGAAAGAACCAGACCTATGGCCTCAAACCGCCACCTTGGACGCATCGTCGCACTTCAGAGCCTCTACGAATACGAATTCCGTATGCAGTCGGACGATGCTTCAACTGATATCGATGAGATTTTGGGACGGAATTTAGAGCGGTACGAGACGGCGATCGAAGACAAGCAGTTCGTGAGCGACCTGACGAAAGGTATCATTGTCCAGCAGGCGGAACTTGACGCGAAAATTCAGCCGATCGCGCCCGACTGGCCGATCGAACAGATCGCACGGATCGACCGGGCGATCCTTCGCATGGGGCTGTACGAACTCCTCTTCCTAGCGGCTGTCGTGCCACCCAAGGTGGTGATAAACGAAGCCGTTGAGCTCGCCAAAGCGTTTGGTTCTGATAACTCAAGCAAGTTCGTGAACGGGGTCTTGGGGACCGCTTACCGCACGCTTGTCGAAGGGAAATCAGACAATGCAGAATCCAAAGTTTGAACGGTTCAAAAAATATTTTAACCGCAAGCCCTCAATCCAGGAGATAGTCCGCGAACCGACCGCCGGTGGCATCGTGTTCCGGCGCAACAAGCAGGGCGGCGTCGAGATATTGCTGATCCAGGACGCCAAAGACCGCTGGACGATCCCGAAAGGGCACATAGAGGAAGGCGAGACGGCCCAGCAGACCGCCAAGCGCGAAATCGGCGAAGAGGCCGGGCTGAAAGATACGGAAGTGCTGGGCTGGCTTGGCAAAATCCACTTCCGTTACCGCCGAGTCGACCGCCTGGTGTTGATGACGACGCAAATTTACCTGGTACGTGCCAAGGGCGATACCAACGCGATACAAAAAGAAGACTGGATGAACGGGATCAAGTGGTTCAGCTTCCATGAGGCACTCGACGTGATCGAGTACGAAGACATCGGCAAGCTGATGCTGCTGGCCATGAAGCGAATCCGGCAGGAGAATTTATAGATAATGAGTGGCATGCAAACCGCACCGTACCAAGAGTTCGCCCGCGAAAAACTGGGCTTTGAATACGAAAATATCGACTATCTTATCACCGCGCTAACGCATCGCAGCTATGTGAACGAGCATAAGAAGAGCGTGAGCGAGCACAACGAGCGCCTGGAATTTCTGGGTGACGCAGTGCTAGAGCTGGTGGTGACCGACTACTTGTTTCGCAACTTCAAGGAGCCGGAAGGCATTTTGACAAGCTGGCGGGCTTCCCTGGTGCGGACAGAGAGCATTGGCGAAGCTGGCGACAAGCTGGGGTACGAACCGCTGGTGCGCATGAGCAAGGGCGAGAAAAACGGCAGCCATCGCGCCCGCCAGCAAATCCTTGCCAACGCCTTCGAGGCGGTCATCGGCTCGATCTACCTGGAGCGTGGCTACGACGATGCGGCTGTCTTTATCGAAAAGCACATCCTCTCCAAGCTCGAGGGCATTCTAGAGAGCGGCAGCTGGCGCGACCCAAAATCGCACTTGCAAGAGGTGTCGCAGCGGCTGGACGGCCACACGCCGGTATATAAAGTGCTAGAAGAGGTTGGCCCCGACCACGACAAGACGTTCACGCTGGGCGCGTTCGTCGGCGACAAGCTGATGGGCCAGGGAAGCGGCCCCAGCAAGCAAGTGGCTCAGCAACAGGCCGCCCGCGCCGCGCTTGCCGCCTACGAAAGCCGCAAAACAGATTGACGGGAAGAGTAAAACAGTGTAAACTTGGTCAAGAACTAATAAAAAGTCTAGAGTGAAGTAAAGGAAGTTCAATTTTTATGCTCGCAATTCGTTTGCAACGCCTCGGCCGCAAAGGCTACCCGGTTTACCGCCTGGCCGTCCAAGAGGCTCAGCGCCACCCGTCAAGCGGCCGCGTCGTCGCTTACGTGGGTAGCTACAACCCGCACACCAAAGAAGCCAATATCCAGGTAGAGGCCGCCCAAAAGTACCTTGATAACGGTGCTCAGCCTACCCCTCGCGTCGTTAAACTGCTGAAAGACGCCGGCGTCAAGCTGCCGAAGTGGGTGAAAGAACCTGCAACTGACAAGAAGAAGGCTATCAAGAGCGCCGAGAAGCTGCGCAAAAACCAGCCGAAGGAAGAGCCGGCTGAAGCTACAGAGGAAGCGCCGGCCGAAGAAGTTGCCGCGTAAGGACTTCCTTTCATTACGAACGGTGCCCGCTTGTCATGGCGGGCATTTTTCGTGGTACAATAGAGACACGATAGTAGTTTCGGCCAGACGATGTCAGGCAGTGGAGGGCAGCATGACGACAATAGACCAGCAATTTGTAGAGTATATCGTAAAATCACTCGTAAGCAACCCGGACGACGTTGTCGTTGAGCGGATTATCGATGAGAAGGGCGTACTGCTGACGCTGACCGTTAACCCGGAGGATTTGGGCCGGGTGATTGGCAAGCGCGGCGTGACCGCACAGAGCCTCCGTACGCTGCTGCGGGCGCTCGGCACCAAAAATGATGCCCGTTACAACCTCAAGATTGTCAACAACGACGATGAACGCGAAAACTATACCATCTCATCGGATGAGCCGGCTGGCGAGCCTGTGGACGGCGTAACAGATGAGGATGTGGAAAACGAGTCGTCATACGCAAAAAACTCCCGGAAAGAGCTTGCAGAACTAGACGATCTCGATATATAATCATAAACAGTTCAGTAACACTTGAACTGCGAGAACAAAAGCTCTGTGCGAGCAACAAAACATATTTGTTGAGAGCCTTGTATGTGTCACGAAATAACCCGCCTTTTATGGCGGGTTTCGTGGTTGAGGCAGTTTTTATAGCGAAAGCAACCACCACACCAGCGAGCCGCAAAGTGCGGCGGCTACCAACGTAACAAGGGCTGTCGTAGTAATGAGGGTTGCCATGTGGCGCGGCGGCAATGGCTTGGCCTCAAGGAGCTCCTTTGACGGCATGACCGGCCTGGTGTCTTGCTCGGTATCGTTCGGCGCGTTGGCGATGGCCGGCCCGGCCAGATGGCGCGCGACCGTCTCACCATCACTCATTTCATCGGGCGCAACGTCGGCATGTACCGGTTGCAGCGTTAGTTTTTTTGTTTCTGCCAGCCGGCGCTCCTCGTCCGATACGGGCGTCTCTTTATCAAATTCCATAGTCCCTCACTCTTTTACCTTAGTATACCACCAGTACCATCTACCGGCCAGAGGTGGTACACTAGGTATAATGAAGAAAATCCAGGTGATTACGCTGTTCCCAGAGATGTTTGACGGCGTACTGAACAATTCGATGATGTGGAAGGCGCAAAAGGAAGGCGCCGTGGAGTTTGCGCTGGTAAATCTGCGCGAGTTCGGCCTGGGGCCGCGCCGGCAGGTAGATGACACGCCGTATGGCGGTGGCGACGGCATGCTGCTAAAGCCCGAGCCGCTGTTTGCGGCGGTTGAAAAGGCGAAAGAAGCCGACCCAGGCGCTAAAGTAGCCCTTATGACGCCGCGCGGTGGGCGCTGGAAGCAAGCGACGGCGCAACGGTGGGCAGATGACGGCCGGGGGGTTATCTTCATTTGCGGGCGCTACGAAGGCTACGACGAGCGGATCACGACGCTGGTAGACGAACAGGTGAGCGTGGGCGACTACGTGCTGACCGGCGGCGAGCTGCCGGCTATGACGATTATCGACAGTATCGTGCGGCTGCTGCCCGGCGTGCTGGGCGGCGAAAAAAGCGCCGAGATAGAAAGTTTCAGCGACGGTGAAACGCTGGAATTTCCGCAGTATACCCGGCCGGAAGAATTCCGCGGCATGAAGGTACCGGAGGTGCTGTTAAGTGGCCATCATGGTGAGATTGCCAAATGGCGCGCGGACAACTCGTTCAAAGCCGAATAGCCGGCAGCCTTTACCTGGAGATACGAAAATGCCTTGGCAAAACCAAGGCGTTTCCTGTTGTGGTGGGTTATCGTAGAGCGATCAGTCACAACATTTTGTTTTTTTGGAGTGAATGTTTGTTTTTGTAACCTTCGCTGTTAGTAGAATACGCTACCATGCCAAAAAGCGCAAGCGGTATTATGAAAAATACAACGGTTTTCCATGGGATTTTTACGATGTGACGGCCATCACAGGCCGAAAGGGCCGCCCGCTTATATACTACGGGCAGCCAGCCGAGGGCTGCAAACTAACAAACAGGGGAGGTAAGGAATGAAAGATTCTGCAATGGGAGGCGGCATGAGGGCCGCGTCCTCTGCGAAGCGGCGCGTGAAATGTCCGGCGCACGTGCAAAAACGCGACGGGCGGATCGTACCGTTTGAAATAGGTAAGATAACGGATGCGACCGCAAAGGCGCTACACGAGACATATGAAGGCGATCGGGACGATGCTGCCGTCGTAGCGCGCCGGGTAGCGGAGGCGCTGATGCAGGAGGCGGACGGCGACGTTACCTTTGCGCCAAGCGTCGAGAGGATCCAGGACGAAGTAGAGCGCCAGCTGATGCTCGCCGGGCTGACGGCGGCTGCCAAGGCGTTCATACTCTACCGGGAGGAGCATACAAAGCGGCGCGAACTGGCCGGTGAGGTGTCGCAAGAAGTGCGTGACAAAGTGGCGGAAAGCGCGGCGTATTTCAATTCGTCGTACCAGGAGTTCATTTTTTACCAGTTTTACGCCCGTTGGCGCGACGATTTGGGGCGCAGGGAGACATGGGTCGAGGCGATCGACCGTTTCATGGCGTACATGCGGGAAAAGCTCGAGAACAAGCTGAGCGACGCCGAGTACGGTGAGGTGCGCACGGCAATTTTGCGCCGTGAGATCTGCCCTTCCATGCGGCTACTGTGGTCGGCGGGCGAAGCTTGTGACGCGACCAACGTGTGTGCCTACAACTGCGCCTATATCGCGCCGGTGTCGTGGCGCGACCTT
>CBIMUR010000043.1:0-5728 GCA_966247155.1 uncultured bacterium | reverse complement strand
CGGTAGGAGCGCAGCGGTAGCACTCCTTCTATTAGTAACGGCGGGCGGGTGTGTAAAACGCACCCGCCCGCCGTCCGACATCCTGTCCTTAGGGGCTTTTTATTTTGAGTTTTATCTGTTATAGTAGGGAGCGCTGGCTGGTTTTAATACAGGCAGGTAAAATAAGAGGGCTGGTCTCATATTTTTGATATGAGGCACAAATTGCTTGGAACATCCAGTGGTCTCATCTCTTCGAGATGGAGCCCGCTCGGCTCGGAAATAAATAAGCAAGCTGATTTATTTCACTCACCTTCACGGTCTCATCGTCTAACGGTTAGGACACCAGGTTTTCATCCTGGCAATCCGGGTTCGATTCCCGGTGAGATCACCAAGAAATTATTAAAGCGAGACGTCAAATGGGCGTCTCGCTTTAACGTTCCGTGCGGTTTTCGGTGGCGTATGCTTCGGTCACATTTAGACGAGTGCCGTTTCGGCCGTTTTTACGGGCACCGGTTCTACAGGTATACTTTCTGGCACCAGCCATTGTTCAAGCAGGCGGTAGTATTTCGAAAGATCGTCTGCCTGCAGCCATTCGCCGGGGGCGTGGCGTCCACCGCCGTGGGGTTCCATGATAATGCACGGAACGCCGTACTCGGCAAAGTAGCGGCCGTCCGATGCGCCGTATGATTCGCAGTATTGGACTTCGTCGTTGCCGGTGAAGCCGCGAAGCGCGCTGAGGAAACTTTGCACGCCGGGTGCTTCTGGGTTGAAAAGCAGCGGCTCGCCGGCGGCCAAGATGTTGGCCTCCAGGTTGTATTTTTTTGCCAGCTCCATAACGAGCAGCTTGTAATTCGTCAGATCTTTCTTGCTGAAACTGCGAAAATCGAGCATGACCGAGGCGTAGTCGGCCAGCTGGTTGATAGCTTCGCCGGCGTTCAGTTGGTTGACCGTCAGCGTAGAGTCGGACGGCTTGGTGGAAGGGTATTTTGAGCGCAGTATCTGGATGGCGTCGAGCAGCTTATGAAGGGCGTTCTCGCCTTCCCAGGGGCGCGAGCCGTGGGCGGCCTTGCCGCGGGCAATCAGCTCTATGCCGTAGAGGCCCTTCGCGCGCTTCTCTACGAGCCAATTGTCGCCGCCGTCAGGCAGGAAGGCGGCTTTTGGCCGGAGGCCGGTTTTTAGCGCGTCGGAGGTGCTGAGCCCCATGTATTCTTCATCGGTAGTGAACAGGATGCCGATATTGAGCTGGCCCAGCCTGTCGGCGTGCGTTTTGAAGAGCTCGAGGTAGCAGGCAGCGGCAACCTTCATGTCGTAGACGCCGCGGCCGTATAGTTTGCCGCCGCGCTTTTGCATGACGAACAGCTCTGGCGGCGCGGGAACGACGTCGAGATGGGCGGCGAGCAGGATATCGGGCGTTTTCGTATCTTGCGTGGTGGCGTAAAACCACGGGCGTTCAGCGCCGGGTTTGCTTTCGGTGAAGAACAGGCCGAGCGGCTTCAGTTCGCTACGGGCAAAATCAATGATTTCCTGGCATGCGGCCGCGTCGGCGGTGACGCTGGGGATAGAGATGAGTTTTGCGAGGGTCGCCTCGAGTTGTGTTTGCATGCGGTGTCCTTTGTATGTGAGGGCGTGCTACGAAGGCAGCTTAAATACACAGTATACATCATGCATGCGCCGGCAACAAGGTTATGTCAGCAAATTAAGAATAGTCAAAGCGTTCATAAAGCGTACGACGTTATTTATCGGACGTACCACTGGTGATATAATAAACCAGATATGAGTGTTATTTTCAAACGAACTAAAATTTTGGCTACTCTGGGGCCGCCTACCAACAGTTACGAAATTATCGAAGAGATGGCGCGCCGCGGCGTGAACGGCTTCCGGCATAACTTTAGCCACGCCAAGTACGAGGACGCGACGCAGCAGACGGCGTGGATTCGCCAAGCAAGCGAAAAGCTCGGCAAGCCGATGGCGATCTTGCAGGATCTTCAGGGGCCGAAAATCCGCCTGGGCAACCTGAAAGAGAACCTGCCGGTCAAAGCGGGCGACGAATTGGTGCTGGACTACGCGGCCGAGCACGATGGCGGCCTGACGTTGCCGGTACAGTACAATCTGGCCGAGAAGGTGAAAACGGGCGAGCCGATCTATCTTTTTGACGGGAAAGTCCGCACTACCGTGACGGAAATTTCATCCGAAACCGCCATCAAGGTGCGCGTGGAAAACGACGGCGTGCTGATGAGCCGCAAGGGCATCAACCTGCCGGATACCGATTTTGGCGGTGACATTTTGACGCCGAAAGACATGAAGGACATCGAATTCGGCGTGGCGCAAGATTATGATTACGTAAGCCTGAGCTTCGTGCAATCGGCAGATGACATCCACAACTTGCGCCAGATTCTGGTGGGGCTTGGCAGCGACGCGCAGATTATCGCCAAGGTAGAGACCAAGGCTTCTATAGAGGACAAAACGCTGGAGGAAATCGTGAAAGCCAGTGATGGCGTGATGGTAGCGCGTGGCGACCTGGCGGTCGAAGCCGGCGCAGAGGTAGTGCCGGTCGTGCAGCGCCGGATCGTGGCGTTGTGCCGCAAGTACGGCAAGCTGAGCATTGTGGCCACCCAGATGATGGGCAGTATGGTGGCAAGCCCCGAGCCGTCGCGCGCCGAGGTGAGCGACGTGGCGAACGCCGTGATCCAGGGAGCCGACACGGTGATGCTTTCCGACGAGACGGCCAACGGCCAGTATCCGCTGGAGACGGTTGCCGCCATGAAGCGCGTTATCGTCTACACGCAAGAGCATGCTACGGTGCGCGCGCTCGAAGAAGTGATCCAGATGAGAAATGCCCAGCTCGACGCTATCAGTACGGCGGCCGTACAGCTGGCAGAGCAGCTGAAAGTAACGGCTATCGTGGCCGAGTCGAAGTCTGGCGCGACGGCGGTGAATATTGCGACGCACCGGCCGAATTTGCCGATCATCAGCGTGACTAGCTCGGCGCGTACTGCCCAGCAATTGGCGCTGAGCTACGCCAACAAGAGCTTTGTCCGTCCCGACGGCGAGAAGGCCGGCCTTGACCTGGCGAAAGAGCTGAAGGCCAACGGGTTCTTTGGCGAGGAAGAAAAGGTGACTGTCGCTATCGTCAGCGGCCGCCAGCCGGGACTCGTGGGCGCTACTGACACGATCCGCGTGCGCGTGCTAGAATAAAGAAAATAATATAAGGCTAGGGTGGGAATGAGCTTTTTCAAACAAACGATCAATTCAGTGCCGCTTCAGGGTGAGACGATCCTGCTCCGGGCAGATTATAACGTGCCGCTGGAAAGCGGCGGTACTATCGGTGACGATTTCCGGGTACGGATGAGCGTGCCAACGGTAAAAAGGCTGCTTGACCTGGACTGCAAAGTCGTAATTATCAGCCACCTTGGCCGGCCGGAGGGGCGCGATAAAAAACTCAGCCTCGAGCCGGTGGCTCAGCGCTTGGCCGAGCTTCTGGGCGAGCCGGTGCGGTTTGTTGATGAGGCTATTGGCGACAAGGTAAAAATGGCGGTCAGGCGCGCGCCAAAACGTAGCGTGACGCTACTGGAAAACCTGCGGTTTTACCCTGGCGAGGAAGCAAATGACGAAAACTTTGCCAAGAACCTGGCGCAGAGCTCGGGCGCGCGCTACTTTGTACAGGACGGCTTTGGCGTAGTGCACCGGGCACATGCCAGCACGGCAGCGATTACCCTGCGGCTGCCTAGCGTTGCCGGGCTGCTGCTTGAGCGCGAATACACGACTATTACTGGCGCTATGCAGGCGCCTCAGCGTCCTCTTGTGGCTGTAATGGGCGGGGCAAAGGTCGCCGACAAGATAAAAGTCATCGACAAGCTCATCGAGGTGGCCGACAAAGTGGTTATTTCCGGCGCGATGGCTAATACGTTTCTGGCAAACAAAGGTATTCCCATGGGAAAAAGCAAGCTTGAGCCCGACGAATCGGCGACCATAGAGAAGATTTACGAGGCGGCCCGGGCAAAAGTGGGGGCTGAGAATGTCGACGAATTTATCATTTTGCCGCGCGACCTGGCGGTTGCGCACGAATTTTCTGCCAACCAGCCGCGCCGCGTGGTAAAGCTGGACGCGGTGCAGCCCGACGACATGGCGCTTGATATCGGCGACGAAAGCATCGAGGACGTGGTGAAATTGGCAGGTGAAGCCAAAACGGTCATCTGGAATGGGACGCTCGGCATGGCGGAATTCCCGAACTTCGCGCACGGTTCGGCGCGACTGGCCCTGGCCCTGGCAACGCGCCCCGACGTCACTTCTATCATTGGCGGCGGCGACACGGCCGATTTCGTATTGAACTGGGACGCGAAAAAAGGCGGCAGCTTCACGCATGTTTCTACTGGCGGCGGTGCCAGCCTCGACCTTATGGCCGGCGAAAAATTGCCAGGCATAGAAAGTTTGCTAGACGCCCCGGGACAAGTGCGCTACACTAAGAAAAAAGAAGCGTAAGCGGGATATGGCTCACACGAAGAAGCTCATCGTCGGTAACTGGAAAATGAACCTCAATACCAACGAGGCGAGCTTGTATTTGCACAAACTGGCAGGGATGATAGAGGTGCGCCGCGACGTTGAGGTGGTCGTGGCGCCCACGCTCTTGGCGCTGCAATCGCTAAGCCTGCAGGTTAACCGGCGGCAGCTCAAACTGGCGGTACAAAACCTTTACTGGCGCGACCACGGCGCGTTTACCGGTGAGGTTTCGGCGACGCAACTGCGCGGCGTCGCGGATTACGCGATTATCGGGCACTCGGAGCGCCGCCATATTTTCGGCGAAACCAACAAAGACGTCCGCAGCAAGGTGCAGGCGGCGGTCCGCAATAACATCAAACCGATTTTATGTATCGGCGAAACTGCGGGCGAACGCGCCGATGGCGAGACGAACGACGTGCTGCACGACCAGCTGGTTGGCGGTCTGGCGAATATCACCAGCGAAGAGTTCCAGGAGATAGCGGTGGCGTACGAGCCGGTCTGGGCTATCGGTACCGGCAATAACGCGCTGCCCGAAGACGTGAAAAAAGCAGTGCGCGCCATCCGCAGCCAGATAAAGCATCTGTACGGTGCCGAAGCGGCGAAAGAGCTGCGCGTGCTGTATGGCGGTAGCGTAACGGCAGACAGCGCCGCGAGCTACCTGGCGGTTGAAGGCATCGACGGGCTGCTTATCGGCGGCGCTAGCCTTGACGCGCATGCGTTCAGTACCATTGTAGAGAAGGCGCACGGTCTCGGCCAGGCAGATAAAAAGTAAGGGTGGAACATGAAAGATTTGGATTTTGACGAACTTGACCGGGCAGTGAACTCATTGATGTCGAACGTGCCCGATTTGGACGAGCCGAAACCGGAAGAGGCTGAAAAGACGCTCGATATTACGCCGTCGCAGAACGGTGGCAGCCCAACGGCGTCGCCCGGTATGCCAACGTCAAGCCCCGCGCCGGTAAAACCCGTCGAGAAAAAGCCAGATGTTCCGGCAGTAGCGCCAGCGCCCAAGCCGGCTGCGTCGCGCCCGCCGCTTGCGTCCCGCCGGCCCGGCCGCTTCATGGATGTCGTGCATCCGTCCTCCAGCATGAAATCATCCGCTCCTGCGCGTCCGGCCGTTTCGCGCCAAGGGGTGACGATCTCGCCAAGCCCAGCTACGAGCAAGCCGCTGGAAAAGCCGACGGAACCGGCCAAGCCCCAGCTTGACGCGGAGACGAAGCCGCCGGTTGACGAAGTGAAACCAGAGATAGCC
>CBIMUR010000042.1:0-5765 GCA_966247155.1 uncultured bacterium | reverse complement strand
GCTGTTTTCTATCATGATGGCAGTGACGGGCATGGTGGTCGCGGCCTGGTTTTTTACCTTCAGCCCAGTAAGTGGCGAATAATAGACCGGCGCGGGCTTCAGTTTGGTGGCAGAAAAACTGGCCATCTTCAGTGGCGGCTGGTATAGCATTGCCAGCGTAAATCCGCCGGCAAACGCAATAAGAACCCCGCCAACGAGAAGATACGTGCGGGTGCGGTGCGTTTTAACCCATGTTTTAATCGTCGCCCAGCGCTTGTGCTTTGGTGCTTGGGGCTGCGTTTCTTCGTACATGCTTACGGTTATTATAGCAGAAAGCTGCGCTGGGCGACGGCAGTTTTATTTGCCGATGGCCGTTTTCAGGCGGCGGACGGCGGCGTCTTTGCCAAGCAGCGCCAGCGTATCGTTAAGCGCCGGGCTAAATGGCGCCCAAGAAACTGCGAGGCGGATGAGGCTGAAGAGGATGCCGGGTTTTTGACCCGTTTTTTCCAGCAGTTCGTTGAGAGTTTGCTGGAGCGATTCGGCATCGAATTCGCTGGTTTCAAGAGCGGCCGCGGCGGCTTCAAGCAGGGATTTTATCTCGGTTGGCTCGAGCTTTTTCAGCTGCTTGTTGCTGGTTATCATTTCCCAGTCGGGCGTTGGTTCTTCAAAGAAGTAGCTGCTCATCATTGGCAGGTCGGCCAGGGTTTTGAGGCGGTCCTGCACGAGCGCGAGCACCTGCTTTTTGTAGGTTTCGTCGGCGTTTTTGGCGCTCTCTGGCCAAAACTCGCCTACCCTTTCGTACAGGTCGTCGAGCGGAACGCGGCGGATCCACTGGCCGTTGAGCCACACCAGCCGCTGCTCGTCGAAGCGGGCGCCGCTTTTTTGCACGCGCGAAAGGCTGAATTTTTCTACGAGTTCCTCGCGCGAGAATACTTCTTGTTCGGTGCCGTCGTTCCAGCCAAGACTGGCGATGAAATTCATGAGCGCCTCGGGCAAAAAGCCATCGGCCATGTAATCGAGCACGTCTTTGGCGCCGTCGCGTTTGCTGAGCTTTTTGCCGCCGGTCGCTGCCAAAATGTGCGGCATGGTGGCAAACTTCGGGTGCTCGAGGCCGAGCGCCTCGTAAAGGTTGAGGTAGTTGGGCTGGCTGGAAATGAACTCCTGGCCGCGGATGATATGCGTGATTTGCATTTCGGCGTCGTCGACGATGTGCGCGAAGTTGTAGGTTGGGAAACCGTCGCTTTTTATGAGAATGAAATCGTCGATCACCTCTGGGCCGGTGGAAAGCTCGCCCATTACTTCGTCGTGCCAGGTGTAGCTTTTTGGCTCGCTTTTAAAACGCAGCGGGGTTGTGCCGTCCCACGGCGCGGGGTTTTCTGGCCGGTGGTTGCGGTACAAAAACGGCTGCTTATTGGCGCGCGCTTCTTCGCGGAAGGCTTGCAGCTGCTGGGGCGTGTACGGGTCGGCGTAGGCGCGCCCGGCGTCGATGAGCTTTTGTGCCCAGGTTTTGTATATCTCCAGCCGGTCGCTTTGGCGGTACGGGCCGTGCGGTCCGCCGATATCTGGGCCTTCGTCGTAGTCGATACCCAGCGCCTTCAGGCTGGCCATAAGGTGCTCGGCCGAGCCCTCTACTTCCCTTGTTTGGTCGGTATCTTCCAGGCGCAAGCTGAATTGGCCGCCATTTTGGCGTGACAAAAGCCACGCGAACAGCGCGGTGCGCACGCCGCCAACGTGCAAAAAGCCGGTCGGGCTGGGGGCAAAACGGGTACGGATAGTAGGCATAATAGGGTTCATTATACCATGTTTTCTCGCACTCCTCAGGCCCATTCCTTCGTAAAACGGCTTCGCGCCGGGCGTAAAATCGGGCCCACGCGTCGCTTTACGCTCGGGCTGCAGATGTTTTACGAAGGACGGCCCTTCGGATTGCCTGAGACTGCGTTACATGCTTGTGGCGATATGCCGGATCTGGTCGCCGGAAAGTGGCGCGTCGCCGGAAATGGTGTAGAGAATGCCGCCGTTTACCCATGCCGCGTTGCCGCCGAAGGTGTAGATAGTGAGGCCGTGCTCGTTGTAGGTGATGTAGTTGTCGCCCACCTTTTTAGAAACGTAGTTTTCAAGCACCGCGCTGGAATCCCAGTTGCTTTTGGTTTGGTCGACGGTGAAGCTTTGCGGGCCGGAGTTTGAGGCGAATTTCATGTGGACCTCGCCTTTGTCGTAGGCGACGGGGCCGTTCAGGCTGTAGCCGTCTGGGTGGTAGCTGGGGTACGTGGCGTTGATGCCAGCCTGGGCGGCGGCCACGCGAACGGAAAGGTTGGGCATGTTCAGGTAGGTGAAATACCCGCCCAGCAGCAGCAGCGCGAGGCTGGCTGAGGCGATGCTCAGTATGCGCGGGAAGCGTTTTCTGCGCTTTACCTGCTGGGTGCTGGCGCTGTGGCTCGGCGCGCTCTCCATTGCCTTGGCGACGGCCTCTTGCTTGATAACCTGCGACGGTTTCGGCGCGCTCGCGGTGGCTTTTTGCTCGGCCTTCGCCTGCATGTGCTGGCTGGCCTTGGCAGCGAGCGGATGCGCGACCGGGCCAATGTCGGCGGTGGCTTTTGGCAATTTTATGCCGGCCGGGTGCGGCGCGAACTTGCTGATGGCCGTGCTTTTCTTGATGTCGGGGCGAAGGCCCGGCTTGGCGCGGGACTGGATAGCGGGGCCAACGGCTTTTTTGACGGTTTTCCGGTTGAGGGTCTGGGATTTTTGCGTCACGTTATGGATAGCGTGCGAGTGGCGGGGCTGGGATTTTGGCTTTGCTGCCAGCTTGGCCGCGGGCGAAGCGCCGGAACGTTGGACGGGCATGCCGGTACGCGCATCGTACTCCGTGCCGTTTATTATGACTGTTCGCTCGCTCATGTGGTTTTTCTCCCCTATTTTGTCAAAAGGAATTGCCGTCTACCGCGTGTCTGTTTCCTTGTCAGGTTTGTTATGTTTATAGTAGGTAACTCGGCGCAAATATGCAAGAGCATTTATATGAAAACTGCTATGATGCTGCGCGTCGAAGCACGTTGTCACTCGGAAAAATGAGCAAGCTGGTTTTTCACTCGCTTCCTAGTGCTATAATTAACGTAATGTATCACCAACCTTCCAGGCGCAAACAGCTTATTCAGCGGACACTCACGTACGGGCTTATGACGCTCGCGACGGTTTCGCTTGTTACCGTGCTGGTGTTTATTATGCTGGGCTACCAATTTAACAGCAGCGACGGCAAAATCGAGCAAGGCGGCCTGGTGCAGTTCGACTCGCGGCCGGCCGGGGCGAGCGTCACGATAGACGGCATGGCCTTCGGCACCCGCACGCCGTCCAAAACCACGATGGCGTCGGGCCAGCATTTTATCACCATGAACCGCAGCGGCTACAACATGTGGCAAAAGTCGGTAAAAGTAGTGCCGGGCAGCGTGTTGTGGCTGAACTACGCGCGGCTGATTCCCACCGAGCTGAAGCCGGTCAACGTGGCCGGTTTCACCACCGTGTCCAGCATGGCGGCGTCGCCGGATGCCAAGTGGGCCGCCATAAAGGAAAAGGCCGACACCCCGCAGCTGCAGATCGCCGACCTTACCCGCGATGAGGTGAGAATAACCAAGCTGGTGCTGCCGGCAGATTCCTATACTCTGCCAAAAAAAGGCGACAAGCAAAGCTTCACCGTCGAGACGTGGGACCCGGATAGCCGCTACGTGCTGCTGGAACACCGCTACGGCAAAGGCAAGCTCGAGTGGCTGGTAGTCGACACGCGTGACGCGGCACAAACGAAAAACGTTACTAAGCTGCTGGATATCGACGCGTCGAAAATCGTTTTCGACGGCGGTAACAGCCGTATCCTGTACGCCCAGATAGGCACGGATATCCGCAAGGTCGACCTGGGCAACGCGACCCTTTCGCGCCCGCTTGTTTCTAACGCGGCCGAGTTTTCGGTATTTGACCGCTCGACGATCATTTATACGAGCATCCTGAACCCCGACACCAAGCAGCGCAGCGTCGGTTACTACCAAGACGGCGCCGACCAGCCGGTCACCGTGCGCAAGTATACCGACAACGGCAAAAAACCGCTGCATTTCGCGGTTGGCAAATATTTCGGCGACATGTACGAAGCGATTGCCTACGGCGAGACGGTCGAGCTGCTGAAGGGCGAACTGCCGAAGAACGCCACGCAAAAATCACTGGGGCTGCGCAGCTTGAAAAAGATGGAAATGTCTGGCGGCGCGCAGTACCTGGATATCAAAACCGACGGCCGCTTTCTGGTGGCGCAAAACGGCGCTACCTTCAAAACGTACGATCTCGAGCTGAAAAAAGAGTCGGTAACAACGCTAAAGGGCGACGCGCCGGTAAAGCGCGAGCTGCGCTGGCTTGATGGCTACACCCTGTGGAGTGACCGCGGCGGCATGCTGCGCCTGTATGAATTTGATGGCGCCAACCAGCACGACATCATGCCGGTCGTGCCTGGGCTGGACGTCACGCTGAGCCCGAACGCGAAGTATCTTTATGGTATCAGCAAAGGCACGGATGGCGCGTATCACCTCTCTCGCGTGCGTATGATCCTTCCGTAGCTAATTGCCAAACAGCCGCTGCAGAAATGTTGGCGAATTACCGGGCATTGCGGCAGGCTCGCTGTTTTTGCTTTGTGTGGGCGCTTTGGCGGCGCCTTCGGGACTGGGGCTGACTTGCTCGGCGGTGACGAGCAGGCGGTTGAGCGCCGTGCCGAGCGGCGTGCAGGTAAGGAGCGTTAGCATCGGCTTTTTGGTTTCGTATACCAGCGCCTGCACGTCAGTGGGCTTGACCACCTCTTTTTTCGTGACGGTGTAGGTATAGCGCTTGCCCTTGTAATTGACATAGATGGTGTCACCTTTTACTAGGTGGTCGAGGCGCGCGAAAATGAATTTATACTTGCCCGGGTCTATGATGTCGTTCGACGAATGGCCAGCAAGCACGGTATTGCCTACCTGTCCCGGCTTGCTGTTTGCGCCGGGGATACCAAAGTACGCCACGCCGTTTTCCATGGCTTTCATTTGCGAATCGTAGTCGGGCGTGGTGTTGTAGTGGACCGGCACGTCGACATTTATTTTAGGGATAATGAGCTTTGGCTCGGGGCCAACGGCAACGTCTGCCGTGGGGTCGACGATAATGTTTGCCGGGTCGATGTCGCCCGGGCTAATGTACGCCTGCACGTTGGCGAACAGTACGCGGTTGAACTGCAGGAAAAGAAACACCAGCACTACGCAAAGCGCGGCGGCGATGGGCATGAAGTGGCGGCTTTTTCGCGCTTTCTTAGCCGAGTCCTGCATCTTGCCGATCAGCTTGCTGCGCAGGTCGTACATGGCCTCGTCGCGCGTAAGCGGCTCCGTCTCTTCCGGCGGCTGGCTACTGGGTGGCGTTACCGCCTGGTTGGCAGCCTGCTGGGCGCGCGCTTCCAGCGCCTGGCGCGCCTTGTAGACCTGCCCTACGTAGTAGCGTTCGTAGTATTTCTGGTCGTAATCTTGCCATGCGCTGTGGTATTTTTTCCACTGGTCGGCCTGGACCTGGGCAAGGTTGGCCTGGGTGCGCTCGTACGGATTTGTCGCTTCGATGGATTGCTGGGCTGGCGCGGTGCTGGCCGGGGCTTGCTTCGGCTGGGCGACGGGCGTCGTTTGCGGTGTGGGCGTGGTAGTGTGACCGCTATAAATATGGTCGAGCTGGCTGCGGGCAATGCCGGCAGCGGCAGTTTGCGCGGTCGTGGCCGCTCTGGTGCACCGACAGCAGCTGCAGGTGAATGC
>CBIMUR010000041.1:0-5791 GCA_966247155.1 uncultured bacterium | reverse complement strand
TCACGCACCAGCCGGTTATACCGCCGCAGCAGCCCGTTCTTTTCCAGCCGCCGGTTCAGCACGTCTGCTACCGACGTATAAAACCACACCTGCCGCTCCACGCCGGCGTTAAAGATCTCCCAGAACGTGTCGCCTTTTTCCTGAAAATCGTCTAGTACCGATGTGAGGTTGTGCGTTTTATCCGCCAGCGAAATGAGAAGCGCGTCCGTATCCGCCACCTCAAGATGCGCCAGGTACGCGTCTTTCCGCGATTGCCATGTCGCTTTTTCATCGTCCGTACGCTCTTTTTCCGTCACGCTTTTTACCAGCATGGTGACGCGGTCGCCAAAATCGGCGCGCATCTGCGCCTCGCTGTATTTTTCCGGCGCGTCTTCCAAAACGTCATGGAGCAGCGCCGCCGCGAGTACATCCTCGTCCGCCGTCACCTCAGCGGCATACAGCATGACGCCGAAAGGGTGCACGATATACGGCACCTCAGTGCCTTTGCGCGTCTGGCCGTCATGTGCTACCGTCGCGACGCGTATCGCTTTCGTAACTTTTGGTGTCACCAGGTCCATGCCTTTATCTTATCAGATCGCGGTTTTCAAAATAACTCACCGCGGCAGCCAGACTTCGCACATTATGCAGGCCGCCGGGCGCGCTGTCCATTTTCAGGCCGGCCGCCTGATGCAGCGTGCCCCCGGTATAACCGCGCGGGTCTACCTTCCAACCCCGAAGGAGTGACTTCACGCGGATGAATGGCACCCGGAAAGGGAACGGGATCGCGAAATATTTGCAATTACGTTCAAGGATTTCCTGGCCCTTGTCGAATGTCCATACGGGATAAGCACCGCAAAACGCCTTCAGCGCGCCCAGCGCCTCAGGAAAATCCTCTCCCTCGCTGCCGCCCACCAGCTGGTTAAAGCTGGCAATCTCGCGCCCGTTTGCGACATCGTACAGTACGGCCGCAATAGAGAGTGTCGCCTTGTCTACCTCGACAAAGTCACGTACGTCAAATGTCTGGTCACTGAGATGCTCGTTCATCCTCATGGAGCATAGCAAATTGTTTGTGTTTATGTCAACGTGTGTATATACTGATTTGTAAAGACATACACGAAAACAAACTTGCAAAACCAAAAATATGCGTATATTATAAGTATAACACGTAAGAGGAGCACAGCATGAACGTAGCCACCCAGATCAGCGGGAACATTCGTCCAGGTAACACGGCGGTGCGCGCCCTAAAATCAATGCTCGCTCATGTCGGCATCAACGTGACTCATCCTACCGCGGATGAGTCGCTTTTTTATGAGGCCGATATGAACGCGGCATTGCGAAGGTACGATAACGAACTGGCATTTTACCATTCGATAGCTGCTTCGTCGTTTCATATTATCTATAACGACGGCAAGATAGATGAAGAAATCGGCTTGCAAATCACCTACGCCATGCTGAAACACCGGCCCATCGTCATGACCGGCGCGCCGGTATTCGCCAGCGACCTGAGCCTTTTTGTACGCGATACTATCAAAAAGCACTTGTCTGACTTCCAGCAAGTACGGCTGTCCGAGCTCGAACTTGCCGAGCTCAGCCTGCTGCTGCACAAGCTGAAGCCGACGGACTACGGCTTGTCAAAAAGCGAGCAAGTGCTCATCAACGCGCGCAGAAAATCGCTCTTCCGCGACCTGCTAAACGAAGCCAAAGAACTGCGACTGGCGCAAGTACAAAGCGCTATTCAACCGATAAAAGAAAGCTAGCCCTTCAGCGCCTGCGTCACCCTATCAGCCGTAGAGAGATCCATCGGTACGCCCTCAAGCGCCCGGGTAGCGTCGTTCAGGCTGTAGCCGAGTGCCATCAGTGCTTCAAGGGCTTCGTCGGCGTGATCTACCTGGCGTGACAGCCCGGTGGCCGTAGATACATCACTGCGAAGCGCCAAGCCCACTTTGTCCGTCAGGTCGACCACGACGCGCTCGGCAATCCGTTTGCCCACGCCGCTGGCCTTGGTGATAAACGCACTGTCGCCGTTTGCGATGGCGTTTCGCACGGTCTCGCTCTCGCCCAGGGAAAGGATGGCAAGCGCCGCCTTTGGCCCCACGCCCTGCACGGTAATTAGCATCTCAAACAGCTTTTTGGCGGCCAGGCTGGTAAAGCCAAAGAGCTCCTGCGACTGCTCGCGGATATGGTGATGAGTGTAGAATTTCACCGGCTCGTTCAAGAGGGCGCGCTCGTAATCGCCCAGCGCCACGGCAACTTCGTACCCCACGCCCTGTACGTCCACGATCACGGACGAGTTAAATTTTTCGGCAACTATTCCAGAAACATGTGCAATCATACATCTAGTATGACACAGGTTAGCGCCGAGGAGTAATGCTGCCGCCCGGAGGTGGCGTTCCACCCTGGCCGCTACCTGTCCCCGATCCGTTCCCCGTCCCGCCATTACCGGCGTCGCTGCCAGTTCCCGGCTCGTTATTACCACCTGTGCCGTCAGCCGGCGGGGTGGCTGTGTCGTCACCTTCCGGCTCGTCGGTACTAGTCGTCGAGTCCTCTTTTTTCTTGTCGGTGTCAGCCGGTTTCTTTGGCTTTTCTTCTACCTTTTTCTCTGGCGCCTGCTGCGGCGAGCACGTACCGCTCGGCAGTGCCGAGGCGAGGAAATATTCTTCGTACGTGCCGTAGCCACTGCTGCTGGCCAGCGCGCCCGAACCATAACATACCGGCTTTTGGATAACCCCGGCCGGCACCTGGAACTCTGTATCTGGCACCCCTTGCAGCGCGTCGCTCATGGTATCGCGCCAGATCGGCCCGGCCATGCCCGAGCCGCCGTTGAGCATCGCGGCGTTATTATTGTTGCCCACCCACACCCCAACGGCGATTTGCGGCGTATAGCCAATAGTCCAGGCGTCGCGCGAATCGTCGGTCGTACCGGTTTTCACGGCGGCCGTATGGCCCGGCACGGTGAGGGACGCGCCAAAAATCGGCGCGCGGGCATTATTGTCGGAAAGGATATCCGAAATAAGGAACGCGCCTTCCGGACTGATAGCTTGCTTGCTTTGCTGCTTGGTCCGATAAATCAGATGGCCGAATTTGTTGTCGACCTGCTTTATGACCGTGGCGCCATATTGCTGCCCGCCGTTGGCAAACGCAGCATACGCGTTGGTCATCTGCACTAGCGGCACTTCGGCCGAGCCGAGCGCCAGGCTGAGCCCGTAGTTTTTGCTGTCGTCGAGCGTGGTAATGCCGAGGTTGCGCGCCGCTTCTTTCGCCCTGTCGATGCCTAGTTTTTTCATGACTTCCACGCTGGGGATATTCAGCGACTGGCTGATCGCGCTGCGCGCCGTGACGTTGCCGCGGAACTGGCGGTCAGCGTCGAGCGGTTTGTAGCCGTTAAAATCGGTCGGCACATCGTGCAGCACCGTCGCTGGCGTAATCACGCCGTCGGCGAGCGCCTGCGCGTAGTAAATCGCCTTGAAGCTCGAGCCCGGCTGGCGCGGCGTCGTGACCATATTTACCTTGCCCCACTTTGGGTTGTCCCAGTCGGCGCTTCCCACCAGCGCGCGGATCTCGCCCGAGGTCGGGTCGATGGCGATACCGCTGGCATTCGAGCCGCCGTTCATCTCGATGTACTGCATGTGATCGCTGATATTACCAGCCAGCTTGCGCTGCAACCCCAGGTCGAGCGTCGTCTTTACCTGGTAGCCGGAACGCAGCACTTTTTCCTCGCCGTATTTGTCGTATAGCTCCTTCAAGACCATTTCCGTGAAATGCGGTGCCTCGCCCTTTTTCTCTTTCTGCGGCGGCGCATAGGTGAGTTTTTCGGCAAGCGCCGCCTGTTTTTCGGCCTCGGTAATATACCCTTCTTTCACCATGCGTGTTAGCACGGTCGTCTGGCGTTCTTTGGCGTATTTCGGGTTGCCAAGCGTCGGCGAGTAGGCGTTCGGTGCCGGCAAAATCCCAATCAGCATCGCGCTTTCCGCTAGATCCAGCTCTTTTGGCGTTTTATTGAAATAAAACTTGGCCGCGTCTTCCACGCCAAACGTCGTGCCGCCGAAAAACGCCGAGTTCAGGTACATGTCAAGGATTTCGTCTTTGCTGTAGCGCTGCTCGATGGCGATGGAAATGGTCAGTTCCTGATACTTACGCAGAATCGTCTGCTGCTCAGACAGCAACGTGCCCTTGGCTAGCTGCTGCGTAAGGGTAGAGCCGCCGCCTTCGATAGAGCCGGCAGCCACGTCGGTAATAAGCGCGCGCATAATACCAGTGATCGAGAAGCCGCTGTGATCGTAAAAGTCCTTGTCTTCCGTGGCTATGAGCGCCTCCTGCATATGCTTAGGAATAGCCTTCAGCGGCACAAGCTTACGGTGCTCGGCACGGCCGGTACTATAAATAGTTTTCCCGTTTTGGTCCATCAGCAGCACGCCGGTGTTATTACGGTTCATCAGCCGTTCTTGGTCGGCAATGTCGTTATAATAGTACAGATACGTCCCAATCGGGGTAAGGATAAGAAATGCCAAGACGGGCGCCGAGATAAGCAGCGCTTTCTTCTTTTTAGATAGCCCCTTAAACCAGTTCCAGCGGCGTTTTACGGCCCGCTTCAGCTTGGTCGCGCGACTGACCTTCTTCGTGTATATTCCTTGGCGAAGCATATTCCCAGTATAATACGTAAGCGGCGTTTCCGGTGCGATTTTATGCGCCGGGAGCCGTTACTATTATCTCATATTTTACGGTATGAGGCTGAGAAATTACTGTAGGCCACGGCTCATCATGGCGTGAGTGATCGCCGCCGCCAGCGCGTCGGCACAATCGTCTGGTTTTGGTACGTCTTGTAGGCCCAAGTGCAGCCGCACCATCTCTTGCACCTGTTTTTTGTCGGCTTTGCCATAGCCGGTGAGCGTTTGTTTTATTTGCATTGGCGTGTATTCGGCAATCGGCAGCCGGGCTTTTCTGCCGGTCAGCATGGCCACGCCCCGTGCCTGCGCCACGCTGATGGCCGTGGTAACGTTGCGCGCGAAAAACAGCTGCTCTATCGACATCAGCTCCGGCTTCGTCTCGGCGATGATTTCCGTCAGGCCGTCGAAGATTTCTTCCAGCCGCTCGTCAATCGGCGTGTGCGCGGGCGTAGTAATCACCCCGGCAGTCACCATTTTGGCCTTGCCTTTGGCAAAATCGACCACGCCGAACCCTAGAATTCCCGTTCCCGGGTCAATCCCGATAATTCTCATGGTACAAGTATAGCGTTATTTGCGCCCGGTGGCGAACGCGAAAACTTTGCGGATAGCGCCAGCCGCCTCTTGTCGCCACTCCCACGCGCCATACCCGGCCGCCAGTACGCCGACGCCGCCCAGCGCCCACCAGCCGGCAAAGGCCGTGCCCGTTTCCTTCACCGGTTCCGCGGCAAAGGCCGAGCCGGGAATGCTGCTTGTTTTCTTTCGGCAGCGGTTGGTCTGCGGGTTGCGCTCTTGGTTGGCGGCGCACGGTTTGAGACTGCTGGCGAGCGTGGCGCTGCCGCGGCAGCGGTTGGTTGCGGGGTTTCTGGTTTGCCCGGGTTTGCACGGTGTCAGGCGCGAGGCGGCCGCGCTGGCAAGCGACCGGCAGCGGTTCGTCTCTTTGCTGCGGTACTGGCCGGGGCGGCATGGCTTCAGCTGGCTTGCGGACGCGGCCTTCTTGGCTTTTGCCGGTAGTGGCACGAAAACGCTCGGCTGGTTGCCCGGCGCCGGCCGCGCCGTCCATTTCCAGGCGCCATCGCGCTCGTCGTATGCCCAGGCAGCACCCTCCTTCGTTACCGATGTCGCGCTGGGATACGAGGCAACCGTCCCCG
>CBIMUR010000040.1:0-5859 GCA_966247155.1 uncultured bacterium | reverse complement strand
GCTTTGCCGCTGGTGACTTCGCCGCCGTCAATGACTTCATCCTTTAGTGTACGGAAGACGCCTTTTATGCTCAGTGTCCCGATTTCCGTCTCTACCACCTCTGGTGCCAGCATGGCTTCCATCGACTGGCGGGCGTCGTCGAGCAGCTCGTAAATCACCTTGAAAATGCGCACTTGTACTTTGTCACGCATCGCCAGGCGCTTGACGGCCGGCGGCAGCTCTACGTTGAAACCATAAATAATAGTATTGCCGTCGCCTTCGGCCAAGCGGATGTCGCTCTCCGAAATGTTGCCCACGCCACTGCCGATGATGCGCAGCGTAATTTCGCCGCCGGTGTCTACCAGGCGGAGGCTGTCCATAACAGAGGTGAGAGAGCCTTGCACGTCGGCTTTAACGATGACGTTCACCTCTTGGGTATCGTGCTTCTGGCTCATCATTTTCAGCAGGTCGGCACCCGTGACATTGGTAGTCGCGGCAGCCTTTTCGCGCTCGATACGGGCACGTTCAGTAGCGTGGCGGGCGGCCTTTTCGTTCTTGACGATGGTAAATACGTCGCCAAACTGCGGCAGCTCCTTGAAACCGGTAACGGTAACTGGCGTCGACGGCCCAGCGGACTTGATGGTTTTGCCGGCGAAATCGAGCAGCGTGCGCACCTTGCCGTACGCCGTGCCCGCCACCAGGAAGTGTCCCGGCTTCAGCTCGCCCTGTTGCACCAAAAGGCCAACGACGGCACCGCGGCCGGTTTCCATGTGCGACTCAATCACCAGGCCTTCGGCCGGTACGTCCACGTCGGCTTTCAGCTCTTCCACGTCGGCCACCAGCAGTACCATATCAAGCAGCTTGTCGATGTTTTGGCCGGTCTTGGCGCTGACTTCTACCATAATGGTATCGCCGCCCCATTCCTCCGGGTTGAGGCCATGCTCGCTGGCCAGCTGGGTTTTGACCAGCTGCGGGTTGGCGGTGTCTTTGTCGATTTTGTTGATCGCCACGACGATTCTGGCATTAGCGCTACGGGCAAAGCGGATCGCCTCGACCGTCTGCGGCTTCACGCCGTCGTCGGCGGCTACGACGATAATGACGACGTCGGTCAGCGTGGCACCGTGCTGCCTTAAGGCCGCGAACGCTTCGTGGCCAGGGGTGTCGAGCAGCGTGATGGAACGGCCGTTCCTCTCGGTCTGGTACGCGCTGATGTGCTGGGTGATGCCGCCGGCTTCGCCTTCAGTCACCTTCGATTCCAAAATAGCATCCAACAGCGTGGTTTTGCCGTGATCGACATGGCCCATGACGGCCACGATTGGCGGCCGGGAAACGGCATTTTCGCTTACCTGATGCGCCTTGCGCTCGGGTGCGGCGGTTGCTTCCTTTTTCTGCAGCTCAACGTCGAGCCCCAGCTCCTCCACAATAATAGTCGCGGTTTCAAAATCAATCCGCTGGTTGATCGTCGCGACGATGCCGTTTTTAAACAGCTCGCCAATCAAAGTAGTGACGGGCAAATTAAGCGTCTCAGCCAGTTCGCCCACAGTAATTGAGTCAGCGACAACAAGTACTTTCTGTTGGCTCATGCGTCAGCTCCTTTCGCCCGCCACGTACGGCGGATTACCCGGTATCCCGGTTATTTCTTCTTTTTGTCGGCAAGACTCAGTGAGATCTTGCGGTTTTCTTTTTCGATGCCAAGAACGATAAAGTTCTTGCGCTCGTTCAGCGTGAAGACCTTTTCAGGGTCAACGTCGTTGCCGTCGCCAAGCTCGCTGATGTGCACCAGCGCCTCAACGGCCGGGCTGATCTGTACGAACGCGCCAAATGGCGTGATGCGGGTAACGGTACCCTCTACCACGTCGCCAGGCTTGAACTGTTCGACTTCATCGAGCCATGGGTCCTGCGTGAGCTGCTTGATGCTGAGGCTCAGGCGGTCCTTGTCGATAGAGATAATCTTGGCTTCGATGGTTTGGCCAACCTTCACGTAGTCGCTTGGGTTGTTGACGCGCTCCCAGCTGATCTCGCTGATGTGCACCAGGCCTTCGATGCCCTCGACGTTGACGAACACGCCGAATTCTACGACACCGGTAACGACGCCGGTCACCGTGTCGCCAACCTTCAGCTTCTCGAAGCGCTCGGCGAGGCCTTCTTTGACCGCCTCTTTCTCAGAGAAGATGAGCTTGTTTGCCTTGCGGTCGCTATCAAGGATGCGGACCTTGAGCGTCTGGCCGACCAGGCCGTTCAGGCGCTGTAAAATCTCGTCTTTGTCGCTGCTGCCGACGCGCGGGTAGTGTTCGGCGGAAAGCTGCGATACCGGCAGGAAGCCGCGCACGCCTTCGTACTCGACCAGCAGGCCGCCACGGTTGGCGTCGTATGGCGTCACCTCGATGATTTCGCCGCTCTCCAGCTTGGCAGCTACCTCTTCCCAGCCGCGGTCTTTAGCGGCTTTGCGCAGTGAAAGCAGCGAGTAGCCGTTGTCGAGCTCTGCGTCGACGACGCTTGCCGTTACTTCATCACCTTCTTTCAGCGAGCGTGAAAACCCGACTTCGCGGCGCGGCACGTAACCTACGCCCTGTGCGCCGAGGTCGATCAACACCTCGTGCTTGCGCATTGAAAGCACCGTACCGGTGATTACTTCCCCTGCTGTTAATTGCTTGACGCTGTCCTCGTGGGACGCGAGCAAATCATCCATTGTTATTGTGGCTTTTGTTGCCATAAGTCTTAGTAAGACTCCTTCCTTAATTGATATTTCCTAAGGCGTGCTGAATAGAGTGCCTGTAGATTACTCTCTATTGTACCCCAGATAGAGGGCAAATGTCAAAGAGAGAGCTCGGGGCGGCGCGAGCGCAGGTACGAAACGCCTGACGCGCTAAGCAGCCCAAGCGCGGCGACCGTTGCCAGAAATTCGGCCGGACCGGTTTGCGGCAGCTCGGCGCTTTTGTCCGTGTCGCTGCTAGCGCTGGGCGGCGCCATTTGCTGCTGCCGTTCTTTACGCTGGGCGCCGTCATCTTTCGGGGCGGGCGCTTCAGAAGACTTTTTCTCTGGATTTTGCTGCTGCTTTTCCTCTGCTTGCTGCGGCTCCGGCCGTACCGGCTCGGCGTTCGAAGCGTCTATCTGCTGGCGCACGTAGTACACGCCGCCAACCAACAGCGAAACGGCCACTACCCCTATAATTATGAAACTCAGTACCGAACCACCCTGATTTGTTCGTACCATATACTACCTCTCTTATTTCCCTTTACTATACCGTTTTTCCGCCTTCGGCGCAACTTGCGATTATGTGGTACACTACCAATATGTTAGTAACGGTCGACACGGGTGGGACAAAGACGTTGATTGCCAAATTCGGGCAGGATGGCACTATCGGCGAGACGATCAAATTCCCGACGCCCGCCGACCAAGCTGAGTACGTCGCCCTTCTCCGCGAAACCCTGCAAAAAAACTACAGCGACGAGCCGGTCGAAGCCATAGTCGTGGCGCTGCCGGGGATCGTAAAAGACGGCGTGGCCGTGTGGTGCAACAACCTGAAGTGGAAGGACTTCGACGCGCAAGGCGCGCTGTCTGGCGTACTGGGCACTACGCCCGTTTTAATAGAGAACGATGCCAACCTCGCCGGCCTTTCAGAAACGCGCGCGCTCGACCCTATGCCCGTCTCCTCGCTGTATGTCACCGTTAGCACGGGCATTGGCACCGGGGTGATCACCAACGGCCACATCGACCCGGGCCTGCGCCACAGCGAGGGCGGCCGTGCGCTGGTAGAGTTTGACGGCGTGGTGCGCGAATGGGAAAGCTTCGCCTCGGGCAAGGCTATTTACGCCACCTACGGCAAGTACGCGCGCGACATTATCAGCGAACGTACCTGGCGGCAGATTGCCGACCGGATTTCCCGCGGCTTCCTGGCGGTCGTGCCGATCATCCAGCCGGACACGATCATCATCGGTGGTAGCATCGGCACGTACTTTGACCGCTACGGCGCCACGCTAGAAGGGATCTTGCGCGAAAAACTGCCGCCGCACATTCCCTGCCCGCACTTCCGCCAGGCAAAGCACCCCGAACAGGCAGTTATTTACGGATGTTATTATTATGCGCTCGATTACCTCGCTCGCGAGTAGGCTTCAGGCCGATTTCCCCCAGTTCGCGTTCGTCGCGAGCGACGGGTTTCGCTGGTCACCAAAAATGCAGACGGTTTTTTACGACGAAGCGTCTGGCGACCAGGCGGCGCTGCTGCATGAGCTTGCGCACGCCCTCCTTGGCCATGAAGGCTACACGCGTGACGTCGCGCTGCTCGAGCTGGAGCGGGACGCCTGGGCACATGCGCAAGAAGTGCTTGCCGGCACGTACGATATTATCATCGACGCCGACCAGACCGAAGATGCGCTCGATACCTACCGCGACTGGCTCCACGCGCGCAGCCTCTGCCCCGGCTGCCATGCGACCGGCATACAGGTAAAGCAGAATGAATACAAGTGTATCGTTTGCATGACCCGTTGGCGGGTAAATGACGCGCGGGCATGCGCGCTGAGGCGGTATAAAGTCGCGTAAATAAAAAGACGCTCACCATGAGCGTCTTTTTATTATTCGGAGCCAGAGGCTACGCAGCGAGCGTGACGTCGTCCTGCGTAGCAACCTTCTTGCGGCGCGAAATGCGGCCACCCTTTGCGCCGGCAATGCGGGCAAGTTCCGGGTTAGCAGCAAAACCACCGGTGCGGCCGTTTTTACCACCTTTAGCGCCAATCTTGGCGTAAAAGTTCGGGTCTTTTGCTAAGTTCTTTGCTGCGGCTTTCTGGCCGCCGGCTTTTGTTCCTGCCATATTATTTCTCCTTATTACAGAGTCTCCACTCTGTTATTACCTCACACGTGATATGTGTATAGTTTTAATATAGCATAGCTTATGCTTTTTGTCAATATTTACATGAGCACTATTTTATTATAATTAAACATTTGCATATATCCAGCTGGTGCGATATTATAAATATGCACCTGTTTGGATCCAAAATTAGGTTCAAATCAAAACGACCAAATCTGCGAGATTGGTCGTTTTTTAGTTTGCTGTAATAAATATAGATACCGCTAATCACCCTAGGAACATTCATGGTAAAAAGAAAGAACCCGGAGCTCGTTACGAGTGGGCTCGACAACGAAAAGAACAACCATGCTGGCGAAGCAGCGGCCAAGGCCATACTTCCCTTTCTCGTTGAGAAACCAAAATCTGCCCAGCCCAAACCAGAGACAAAAAATAGAGCGGTATTATTGTAACGGCAAAAAGAAAAGGAGCTTCCTATTCGGAAGTAGAGATATCTTTGCGCGGTACCCGGCAAAGAGAAAAGAGACTTCCTATTCGGAAGTCTCTTTTATAATTCGGCACCGTGCTAGTTTCCCACTTGTGGCAGTATAATCGCCGCTGCTGAGCTTGACTTCTGTGTTCGGGATGGGAACAGGTATTTCCTCAGCGCCATGGGCACCGAAGTAAGGTTTACGACACTTTGGGCTGCAAAATACGGCAGTGGGTCTAAACCTTGCTTCGATGTCCTTGAAATGGACACGGATTCTTAGAAGCCCATCCAAGCTCCTCTGAAAACCTGATTCCCCAGTTATCAGAGGAGCATTGACAGACCTCTAAATTTGTAAATTGTAAAAACCGACGTTGGTGCTAACTCAAGCTACGCTTGATTACCACCAATTACTAGTTAAGTCTACCTCATCACCGTCGTTACTGTCAAGCAGTAACAGAGGTGACAAGGACATAAAAAGGCAATGGGACTATTAGTACGCTTCAGCTCCATACATTACTGCACTTCCACCTTGCGCCTATCAAACAGATCATCTTTCTGTGTCCTCATAGGGAAATCTCATCTTGGAGTTAGTTTCGCGCTTAATATGCTT
>CBIMUR010000039.1:0-5879 GCA_966247155.1 uncultured bacterium | reverse complement strand
AACCCACACCCGCAGAAGCTCCCGGGAATGTCTATACGCCTGAAGATTTCCCAAACAATGGCAATGGCGAAACAATAGTAGTCGACGGCACATTGGCTACAGGCGATGCGTATCCCCCGATGGATAGAGGCGCTGCCGCCGCAGAGCAGCAAGCACGAGCCGCTGCCGCGCGAGAGGATGTGTTAGCCGCTTTCGAAAACGGCGACAGCCACCCAGAGGCGAAGAGCGCAACACCATCACCTGCTAGTGAGGCTACGCCTTCAAATGCGGCAACATACCCACCAGTCAGCTATCCGTCCCAACCTACGGCGCCCCCACTCGAGAATCCTAGGTATCCCGACCTCGCCAGACGAGCAGACGCAGAGGTATTGCGAACAGCAGCACACTCCCACCTCCCGTTGACGCCAAATACTGTAGCTGGATTACGGCGCGGCCTTAATAAAGGTAGGCGACGCAGGGGCTAGATAAGCCCGCCGCTAGCTCGTAAGCGGAATATCAGGGTAAATCTCCCTGGTCGTGCTATCATACTCCACGCGCAGTTGCGGGAACGGTACCCCTTCGCGCGCAGTAACCCCTTCGAGGCTCCAGAAAATCCGCTCGGAAAAGCCCAGGCCGCAAGCGGGTGGCATGGCGTACTCTAGCGCTTCCACGTAGTCAATGTCGAGCATTTGCGCCTCGTCGTCGCCAGCGTCGCGCAGCGCCTGCTGCTCTTTGAAGCGGTTTAGCTGGTCGATCGGGTCATTGAGCTCCGAGAAAGCCTTGCACATTTCGCTGCCGCCGAACACCAAGTTGAACTGCTCGGTCAGGCGCGGGTCATCGCGGTTTACCTTGGCGAGCGGCTGCATGAAGACCGGCATGTCGACCAGGAAAACCGGTCCGGCCAACGTTTTGCGGTATTTTTTCCAGAGCTTGTCGAGGCTGCGGATGCGATTATCGACTTCCTCCACCTCAAGGCCGTGCTCTTTCAGTTTCGCCTGGATATCATCCATTGATGACTCGAACACGTCGAGGCCGTACTGGTCTTTGAGCACCTGCACGAAGCTGATGCGCGGGAAATGCTCGCCGTCGGCACCAAAATCTACCGTTTGGCCGTTCATCAGCGTGAACTCGCGCGTGCCCCATGTGGCGTCGCAAATCGCGCGGATCATCCGCTCGGTCAGCTCCATGCCCTGCTCCCAGTCGGCATAAGCCCAGTACCATTCCATGGCGTTGTGCTCGGGCAGGTGTTCCTCGGTGTAATTTTCGTTGCGAAAACGCGCGCCAAGGTCGAACACTTTTTCAAAACCGGCGACAAGCAGGCGCTTTAGCGGCAGCTCGTGGCTAATGCGCAGGTAAAAATCCTGGTCGAGCGCGTCCATATGCGTAACAAACGGGTTGGCGTCGGCACCGCCGGCAGTTGCCTCGAGGATGGCGTTGTTGATTTCAATGAAGCCCTCGTTTTGCAAAAACTCGCGGGTGGCGCGCCAAAATTTGCTGCGGCGCACGAAACGGTCGCGCACGTTTTGATTAACGTTCATGTCCACGTAGCGGCGGCGCAGGCGCTCCTCTTTGTTGGTGAGTTCTGTCGGCATGGGGCGGAGAGCTTTGGTGAGCAGGCGCAGGGTTTTTACCGCCACGGAAATCTCGCCGGTTTTGGTTTTGATGACCTCGCCGGTGGCTTCCACGAAATCGCCGGTGTCGAGCAGCGGCAGCTCTTTCATGCCCAAAATGCTCTTTTCGGCGTCAAGCTCGGCAACGTCGCCCGCGCGCAAAAACAGCTGGATCTGCCCGCTGAAATCTTTTACCACGATAAACGCCAGTTTGCCGAATTTACGCAGCCCGGTAATGCGGCCGGCTACCGTGACGGTCTCGCCTTCCAGCTTGCCGAACTCCGGCGCGATGTCGCCCGCGTTGTGCGTACGGTGCGCCTCGGCTGGGTATGGGTTGATGCCCAGGTTTTTGAGTTCTTCCAGTTTTCGTAGCCGCTCGTCGCGGTAGTCTTGCAGTGTTGCCATATCTGTTACAGTATACCATATGCCGGCCGCCCCACAGGAAAAGGCCGGCCATAACCGGCCGGCCTTCGCACCAAGGGACGAGGAATTAGCTGATTTTTACGATTTCGTAGGTGATTTCACCTTTTGGCGTGCTAATGGTGACGGTGTCGCCGACCTTTTTGCCCATCAGCGCCTCGCCGATTGGCGACTCGTTGCTGATTTTGCCTTCCAGCGGGTCAGCCTCAACCGGGCCAACGACGCAGTAGGTGACGGTTTTCTTGCCGGTTTTCAGCTCTACTTTGCTGCCCAGGGCAACTTTTGAACATTTGCTTGCCCTGATAATCTCGGCGTTCAGCAAGATGTCCTCGATCTCGGCGATGCGGCTTTCTACCAGGCCCTGCTCTTCGCGGGCGGCGTCGTATTCGGCGTTTTCGCTGAGGTCGCCGTAGTCGCGGGCTTCGGCGATTTTATCGGCGATTTCGCCGCGGCGGCCCTTCAATTCTTCAAGCTCTGTCTCAAGCTCTTGCTTGCCTTCATCGGTAATTTGGTATAGTTTTTTCATTCGTTTCCTCGTCCCTTATTTAGTGCATAATCCTTAAAACACAACGCTATATATGGTGTAAACCCTCACAAGAAGTTTTACAATCACCCTAGTTTAGCAAGCAGCTCCTCATGTGTCAACGACTCTGTTATGCCACCCACGCGAGGCGTATATTCGTACTTTTTTTCCTCCAACAAGCGGTCGCTTACGGTAATACGGTGCGGAATTCCCATCAGCTCGCTGTCGGCAAATTTCACGCCGGGGCGCTCGTCGCGGTCGTCGTACAGTACCTCTATGCCCTTCGCTGTCAGTTCCTCGTACAGCTCGTCGGCATGCTTTACGGCCGTTTCGCCGCCAATCCGCACCAGATATACCTTGGCCGGCGCGATGTTCTCCGGCCAAACAATTCCCTTTTCGTCCGCGAATTTCTCTACGATGACGCCCATGACACGGGTGATGCCAATGCCATAACTAGCCAGGTAAATTGGGTGCTCTTTGCCGTCCTGGCCAGTGAAGTTGATACCCATTTGCTCGGCTTTTTCGGTGCCGAAGTTGAAGATATTACCTACCTCGGCGCTTTTTACTTTCTCTCGCTCGTTTTTATCAATGCCGAGTTCCTTCACGGCGTCGTCGAGCACTTCTTCGTTGACGGCGATGTTTTTCTCGCGGTGGACGTACAGGATATCCTCGCCGGCGTCGCAGATGGTTTGGAACTCGTGGCTGAACTTGGTGAACGCGCCGCCGCTGGCAAACGTAACGTACGTTTCATCGCCCAGGCCCAAGCGGTCATACACGCGGTTGTACGCCTCAATCACCTTGTTGTAGTACTCGTCCAAATCCTCGGCGCTGGCATGCAGCGAATACATGTCTTTCATGACGAATTCGCGGCCGCGCATGATGCCGCTTTTGGCGCGCAGCTCGTTGCGCAGCTTGGTTTGGAACTGGTAGACGCTGGTTGGCAGGTCTTTGTAACTTTTAACGAACTGCTGCATCATTTCCATGATCGCCTCTTCGTGGCTCCAGGCGAGGCCCAGCTCGGTGTCATCTTGCAGCTTGGTCTTAAACCATACGTCCACCACCTCGTCGCTCCAGCGGCCGGTGGTTTCCCACGTTTCTTTAGGTTGGAGATTAGTCATAATCAGCTCCTGGCCGCTTACGGCGTTCATCTCTTCGCGCACGATCTGCTTGATGTTTTCAAGCACCTTCAGGCCAAGCGGCGTGTAAGCGTACACGCCCGCCATGACTTTATATACGAACCCGGCGCGTATCAGCAGCTGGGCGTTCTTTGCTACTTCGTCCGCAGGCGCGGTTTTGCTGGTTTTGGTAAAAAGGTTGGTTACTCGCATGATTTTGATCCTCGTTGACAGTTAGTGAAGTGGGTGAAAATAAAATAAAGCCTACCGACAAAGCGGCATACGAGGCACGAAAGATGGAACGATAATGGTCGTCATTACCCCCCTATTGTATGCGAAAGTACCGGATTAATAAAGAGGATATAGTACGCAAGGCTGTTTTTAAGCATGTGGAGCAGCACGCCCGCCCACACGCTGCCGGTGATTTCCCGCAGGCTGCAGGCTACCATGCTCAGGGCGAACACGTCGATGCCCACGTTCCACTGGCCATGTGCCAGGCCGAACGCCGCGCTGGTGATAAGCATCGCCAACCACACCGGCACGGCTTTGCGGAGCTTGCCGTAAAGGTAGCCGCGAAAGATGATTTCTTCGGCAATCGGCGCGATAACCACCAGCGCGGCAAGTGCCAACAGGTACTGATAATACACCCTCATGCCGCCGTCAAAACCAGTTTCTTGCGCCTGCGTAAGGTCAATGCCCGGCACCAGCTGCGAGACCGCGTACACCAAAAGCCCCGATACCAGCAAATAGACAATAAAGCCGAGCGGCGCCAGGCCCATATCAGCCCAGCTTATCAGGCGCGTCAGGCCCAGGTCTTGGCTGCTGGTGCGGGATTTTTTAAGCAGCCACGGTAAACCGATAAGCAGGAGAATGGTCGTGCCGTACACCACTGCCGCCGAAACCGCCGTATAGGCAGCTTGGTCGATACTCTCCAGTGGAACGCCGAAAAAGCGCAAGGCGTACAGCATCACAAGCGGCAGAAACCGTGCCGCGCTAAACGTCAGTAATGTCCACAATACCAGCCCGACGGCCATGCCGAAACTGGCGTGCAGGCCGGGTGCCGGACCATCGCCCTTTCGTACGGACAGTTTAGTTAAAAAGTTTGCTGACATCGGCCACCGTCACGAGTATTACAAGCAGCATCAGGATCAAAAAGCCCGTCCCTTGTATCTGTTCTTCGCGCTCTTTGGTAAGCGGCTTTTTTAGCATGCGGAACAGCGCCGTTACGAACCACCGGCCGCCGTCAAGCGCGGGGATTGGCAGTATGTTCATGACCGCGAGCGTCAGCGAAATGATAGCCGTGAGAAAAATCAGCTGCGTCAGCCCGGCCTGTTCGGCCGCCGGGAAAATAGTACCGAGAATGCCGACCGGCCCGGCCACGCTGTTGCTCGCGGTCGCCAGCTGTTCGTGGGCATGGGCGCGCGTATCTTGGTTGGGGCTAAATTGCAGCACTATGCCCGAGACAAGGTTTGCCACCAAGTTACCTAACCCCTGCAAAGTGACAAGCGTATACTGCGCCGTCGTCACCACGCCGACGATTGGTGCCGACCACGACGCCTGGATCTGTTCGCGCTGCCCCGAGCCGACGCCCAGGTAGCCCTGCTTGTTTTTATCATCTTCGCGCAGCGTCACGCGGGCGCTGTGCTCTACCCCCCCGCGCGAGTAAATGACTTCGACGGTTTCGCCTTTTTTCTCTTTCGTTTTCTCAGAGAGGCTCTGCGCGCTCGGCACCTGCTCGCCCGCGAAGCGCAGTATTTGGTCGCCAATTTTCAGGCCAGCTTTTTCAGCAGGCGAATTTTCCACGATCGCCGTCAGCTCGACCGGTTTTTTCACCACCGTCGTGTCGGCAGGAATCGAAAACTGGTTGGGGATGATTTTCGGCAGGCCCGTCCATGCCAAGACAGACAGCAGACCGGCCGCCACCAGCCAGTTGATTGCCACGCCAGCCAGCAAGATACGGGTTTTCGCGCCGAAACTCGCCGCGCCGTAATCGCCTTTTTTACTGGCTGCGTCGTTTTCGCCCTGCAGCTTTACGAACCCGCCGAGCGGCAGCCAGTTTACGGTAAACAATACGCCGCTTTTCAGCTTCTTACCCCACGCTTTGGGCGGAAAACCGATGCCGAACTCCTCTACCACCACGCCGTTCCTGCGCGCCACGATGGCGTGTCCCAGCTCGTGCACCACCACAAGAAGCACTAAGATAATAAGCCCTAAAATAATACCGAAAATGAG
>CBIMUR010000038.1:0-5890 GCA_966247155.1 uncultured bacterium | reverse complement strand
CAACGATCGAGTTTTCTAGGTCACCAAACGGCTCGAACGGAGGGTCGAGCTTTCGTGCGCCCCTTTTTTCTGCCGCCCGCCTGTATTCCACCCATGCGTCATGGAATTCCTGCTCTTGTTCTTTCAGCGTCTCCCACAGCCACCCGTACTCGCTATCTTCATTTTGGCTGTAGAAAAATGCCGCGGTGGCCCCCAGGTAATGTGCCGTCATTATCTGCATGAAACGGTCGTATTCGCCGGTCTGTCGGTGGCCCGCGCCCTCGGCGTACAAAGAAACGCCCGGGATATCATAGGGCAATAAGAGGTCTTCCGGTGTTTCCATGCTCGCAAACCGGCTGGCCAGCTTTGCATCGGCCAGCGCTTTCATTACCACCTGGCCAGCATTGCGCACTATGCGTGCCGTTTGCATGTCCGCCCGCTCGGGGTATGTTTTCTTGCCGTAATGCGACCGCGTAGCTTCTTGCAGCCGTCCGAATATCTCCTTATGGCTGCTGGGGCGAGATAAGATGCCGTCAACGGCCGGCGTCAGCAAATCGCCCGGCAGATTTTTTTCATCATCAAAAGACGGAGAGGGCTCGTTTCGCCCCGCCCGGCAGATGTCTCGTCGCATACTGCTTTAGCTTAGCGTATAACACCTACTCATATCAAGTGTATATACTACACGGCTAATTGGAACTCTTGGTTTCTCTTGCGGATATCCACCGCATTGCTATATTGCATTGCTATGTTGCCAAGCGACCAGGTTTCCGGCGGAACGTAGGTCTCGTGGAAACCCGCGCTGCTCTCCCGGCGCGCTAGAAGCGTTTCACCGAGCGTGGCGCCGAGCGGGCTGTCAACTGGCTCATACCTATGCGTCGAGATAAACTCAATGTATTCCTCTACCGTGTCACAACGCCACATATTGTAGCGGTCCATCACCTGGCGCAGCGGTCGGTTTGCCGGGTGACGGTCGGAAAAAAGGTCCTCTACCGCAATGGCATCAGTCGATTCTGCTCCCCCTTCGCACTCAAGTACGTGCAAATCTTCGCCGACAACAGCTTGGTCAACGATCGCTGGAAACCTGCGCCCCGGCTGGTCGCGGGTTTTTTCGTTGAACCGTGTGTTTATAACAGCGCGACGCATACGGCGGGCACGCTGGCGAGGGCAACCCAGCTGGCGGGCATGACTATAGAGCAAGTTGGCCGAAAGCATTTCGTCATACTTTTTCGGGTTGTCCTTGCTTTTACGGCCATTGCCATACACTATGTCAGAGTAAATAGCGGCGAGCAGCGCGTTTAGCGTCTCTTGTACCGTCGCGCCGATGTTTTTCATATGCTGTAATAAGGCCCCCAGATTCTTTATCAGCTCAAAGCCGTTATGGTACGTAGCAAACACACCTTTGTCCGCCGTTTCCAGCGACCCAACAATCTGGTTGATCTGTCTAATGTCCGGGTCGCCATACAGCGTGAACTGCGTGTAGAGCGCGTGCGTCGCCAGTTGCACAACCATTGCGTACATGGGGTCGTCTTCGGCGCCCGGAACCTTCTCAAGCAGGGAAAGCACGAGCGCGTGCTCGCGCGGCATCAGCTCTAGCTCGAGCGGCGGCAATTCGGGGTTGAGCAGCCTCTGGCGGATAGCCGCCGTTTCCGGCGTGTCGCCGTCGTACTGCATGACCGCGTAGTTGTCGGGGAGGCCAGCATACACCCCGTCTTCCGTCGTGCGACCCCGTTCAAGCAAGCCCTCATAGCTGCCCGTCTTGCCGTAGCGGGTCATCCAGCGAGAGTTGTCTTCAGGATTGACCAGGCTGCCGTCTTTCTCTTCCCACCCTTTCTCGAGCGCCTCCCGGTATACGTCTTCAGCAACAACGTACTCGTATGGTGCGTCCGGGTCGGCTGACAGCCCCAGCGTCGCCTCTACCGCGCGGGAGCCGACCATGATCATCACTGGCGATACCTCCCGTTCCCATTTTGCAAACTCTGTTTTTCCCGGTGCCTCCGGGGTGAGCAGTTTAGTCATTCGTATCTTCCTTTGTTCACTTTATTACACACAATTCTCTCATACAAAATGAAAGAAATATAATTGTTGTACAATAAATGTACAAAGTGTATACTATGGGCATGACACAAGCAGAAAATGACATCCTTCGTACTTACCTGAAAAAACTCGGCCTACCCCCACTGGTCGCCGACATTTACATCGCCCTGCAAACCGGCGGCGCGCAGACCATCTCCGAGTTGGCACGCAGCTCGAAAATCGACCGCATCAAGATTTACCGCCTGCTCGACGGACTGAAGGCCTCCGGCCTGGTGGAAATGGAAATCCACTACAAGCGCACCATCCTCCGCCCCGCCCCCATCAGCAACCTACAAATGCTCATCGCCAAGAAAGAACAGGAACTAGAAGACATTAAGCAGGCCTATCCGTCCGTCGTGGCCGGTTTCAGCCAGCAGACGCTTGGCTCGAGCGCGGCGCGGGTGCAGTTTTACGAAGGCGTTGACGGGCTGAAACAGATGTTGTGGAAGCAAACAAAAGGCAAAAGCGAAAACCTCTCCCTCCTTCACGGCAATATGCAGCACAAAACCAACCTAGCGTTTTTCGAACGCTGGACAAAAAAATGCAACCAAGCCGGTATCCAGTTCCGTAGCGTCGTTGACGGCCACTTCCTGGCAACGCAGGAGGCCTGGTACGCGACGCACGAGAACGAACAGCTCGCCAACTGGCAGGGCCGCCGTATTGGCACCGATTTCCCGCTTACCTACTCTACCGTTATCTATGATGATACCGTCTTGCAGTACAACTGGAACGACAGCCAGGTATTTGGCATAGAGACTATCAGCCCCGACATCGCCCAGACGCAGCGCCAGCTTTTTGAGCTGCTATGGCAACAGAGCATACCACTATAAACAGAGGCGGACAATCAAAAAAGCCCCTCGGAACCAGATTTGCGCAAGTTCGTCGGGGCAATTTTGGCACCTGTTTGTTTGATACTACTGTATCATCAAAGTGCTTGTGATTTCAAGTTAAAAGTAAGATTATTTGTCTTCTTTTTTCTTCTTGCTGATGGTCAGGAACCCGTTGCGTGGGTTTTCTTTCACGACGCGGTCTTCCGGCAGGTCGGTCGGTTCACCTTTGGCGTTCTTTTCTACCTTCGCGAAAAAGTAAATCGTCTGTGGCTTGCCGCCGCGCAGCGTCACGTCAGTCTTGTGCAAGTAGTAAGTAACACCCTTCGAGTTAGTGTGCTTGTAAGCCATAAAGTTCTTATACCTCCTATTAGTTCTTACATCTGATAGCGTACCGTCTCACCGTGACGGTGTCAACAGTTAAATACCCCTGTAGTGGCGTTTAAGCAGCAACCGGAGAATAGCAAGGCTTAAAAGGCGCGCCACGATCAGCACCAGGATGGCCGCGCCCACCAGTACCGACAGCCCGGCAAAATCAGGCGACCACAAGGGAGCGGTGAACTCGTAGCGGTAGAGGTTGGTGCTTGGCAGCGCCACCCTTTCGGCGGGCGATGCTGCCGGTGGGTACTTCTTCAGCTCGTTTACGAAACACTGCACGTACGCTTGCGACCAGGCGGAAAACTGCGGCTTGCACACCTTGTCGGCCTTTACGTTCACGTTGTCGCTGGCGGCATTTGCCTGCTTGGCCTCGTCGACCCTCCGCTGCACCTCGCGCTTGTACTGCCCTTCCAGGTAGAACGGCCCGGTTGCAGCGTTCATATGTTGCGCAGAATACCGTTGTATATCATACAGCCTACTTTCAATCTCCGAGATGTCACCGCTCTTATCCGCCGCCAGTACCGCGTCGCGCCGCTGGATCATGCCGATGTTGTTCAGGCGTAAGAACGTTGCCGAAACGAAAGCGACAAGGAGAAATAAAATAAGCAATTGCCACGTTTTTACCCGTTGCAATTGCCGAATACTTTTTCTAACTCGCCGTTTGTCTGCCACTGAAAAATCCCACCTCGCGTGCTCTTCTATCCATTGTAGCACGAGCGTTACTTGCGGTAGAGATGAAACTTTGGCGTCATAATAAGCAGCGCGTAGGCGGCCGCCACGAAGAAGAACAGCTTCATGCCCTCTATATCGCCCCATACCGCGACGCACGCCATGCAGGCCAGGCCGGCCAGCATCGCGCCGAAGTTCACGACTGCCTCAATAATGCCAAGATACGTGATCCGGTGGCCGGAGAGGTCGGCCGTATCGAACATGCCGCGCATGAATGACATGGAGTATCCGGTTGTCGCTACCTCGTTTACCGCGTTGACACCTGCCACGACCGCCGGCGAATTCACGAACGGCCGCGACGCGTGCACCAAGCTATTGGCGATGACGGCCGCGCGCAGCAGCTCGCCGCCTCGCCGCCGGTCGATAAGCTTGCCGTAGGTGTAGGATGCCGCCAGCGACGCGATCAGCACCACCGAGAGCAGCGCGCCAAGCTCGGCGTATACCTGGTTGCCGGTAACGCCCAGTATTCCCACGGCCACCAAAAGCGACCACACGATTCCCGTGGCCACCACGTCAAAGCCCACGGCCGACTCCGCAACGAAACTCCGCCACGCCATATGCCACGGAAAGCCGCGAAACACCAGCTTTTGCCCGGTTTTTACCTGCTCGCCCGTTCTAAACAGCGGCACCGACGCGAACGCGAACAGCAGCGCTGCCGCCCACATGGCTGCCTGCGGGCCAGCTACAAAAGCCAGCAAGCCGCCGATCAGCGGGCTCAGCCCTTTGGCAAGCTTCTCTATGATATTCATGAAGGCAATCTCCTTGCCGGCGTGCAGTGGGCTTTTTACTTTGGAGAAATCTATCAAATAGCAGAGGTCGTACAGCGCCGAGGAAGTTCCTTGTACCACCCCCGCGACAGCGAGCGCCGGCACCCCCCAATCGGGAATAAACGCGTACATCACCATCGATGGAATATAAAGTAAATTTGACAACAATATGCCATGCTTCGGCCCAAAATACGCCGCAAATTTGGCCGCCGGCAGCGAAACCAGCACCTTAAAGCCGTAGAATAGCGCCCAAAAGCCGGCGATAAAAGTGATGTCATACCCGTTTTGGTACAAAAACACCGACACGAACGCCGCGGTAATATTGATCGCTAGCATCCGCAGCATCCGCGAGGCGTACAGCTCGCCCACCTCTGAAAAGGTAGCGTACCGCCAAAAATGGCGGCGGAGCATAAACCTGTGAATAAGTCGTTGGATCATAGTCTGTTTTTGTGTTTTAGCGTACTGCCTCCATTACACCACGGCAGGGGCGCACCCGCAAGTGGTATACTCTTAATATGAACGTATTTTTCTCTGGAATCGGCGGCGTGGGCATCGGCCCGCTGGCACAGATAGCGGCCGATGCTGGGTACAACGTGCAGGGCTCCGACGCCAAAGAAAGCCTGATGACGCGCGAGCTGGGCGGGCGCGGCATTCCCGTTTCCATTGGCACCGATGACACGTTTTTACAGTCGTGTCACCAGGACGCGCCTATCGACTGGCTGGTGCACACCGCCGGCCTGCCCGCCAACCACCCCGAGCTGCTGCTGGCAAAAAAGCTCGGCATCAAGATCGCCAAACGCGACGAGCTGCTGGCGCGCATTATCGAGGAAAAAAACTTGAAGCTGATCGCCTGCGCCGGGACGCACGGTAAAACCACCACTAGCAGCATGATGGTCTGGCTGTTTCATCAGCTAAGCGTGCCGGTCAGCTACTCTGTCGGTTCGACGCTTAGTTTTGGCCCCAGCGGCAAGTTCGACCCCGCAAGCGAATACTTCATTTACGAATGCGATGAGTTCGACCGCAATTTTTTGCACTTTTCACCGCATCTTTCGCTCGTCACTTCTATCGGCTACGACCACCCAGATATCTACCCCAGCGAAGCCGATTACCAGGCCGCGTTTGGCGAGTTCATCGGCC
>CBIMUR010000037.1:0-5913 GCA_966247155.1 uncultured bacterium | reverse complement strand
TGCAAGAGCGTATCACGAGTACGAAGAACGGCTCGATCACCTCGGTGCAGGCTGTCTACGTGCCGGCCGACGACCTTACCGACCCGGCACCGGCAACGACCTTCGCCCACCTCGACGCGACCATCGTGATGAACCGCGCGCTCACCGAAATTGGCATTTACCCAGCCGTCGACGTGCTTGACAGTAGTTCTAACAGCCTCGACCCGGAAGTCGTTGGCCAGGAACACTACGACGTCGCCCGTGAAGTCCAGCGTGTGCTGCAGCAGTACAAAGAATTGCAGGACATCATCGCGATCCTTGGCATGGAAGAGCTTTCCGATGATCAAAAGCAAATCGTGAACCGTGCCCGCCGCTTGCAGCGCTTCTTTGCGCAGCCGTTCCACGTTGCCGAGCAGTTTACCGGCAACAAGGGCGTGTACGTCAAGCTTGAAGACACCATCCGCGATGCCAAAGACATTTTGGCTGGCAAGTACGACGACAAGCCGGAAAGCTGGTTCTACATGGCACCGGGCAGCCTGGCCGACAAAAAGGATTAGACGCTCCCCTACTAAAATAACCCGTCACGTATGGCGGGTTATTTTATGCAATAATGCTATGCACGGGTGTGCTATTCTGAGAACATGCCACTCTCATCTTTTCTTCATTCTGGCCGTCGGTTCATCGCGCTGGTCGCAACGACCATCGGCAGCTCCGTCGTCATTCTCGACGGCAGCATCGTGAACATGGCGCTACCATCGATCGCGCGTGACCTTCATGTTGGTTTTGCCAGCTTGCAGTGGATTACCGACGCGTACATGCTGTCACTTTCGGCGCTGATACTGCTGGGCGGGTCGCTGGGCGATATTTTAGGCCGCAAGAGAGTGTATCTTGTGGGGCTGGCCGGATTTGGCGTGAGTTCCCTGCTGTGCGCGCTGGCACCTAGCGTGGAGATGCTGATTGCGGCGCGGGTGCTGCAAGGGATTTTTGGCGCGCTGCTGGTGCCTGGAGCCCTGGCGATTATCAACACGACCTTTGCGACGAGCGCCCGTGCCCAGGCCATAGGCCGCTGGACGGCCTGGAGTAGCATCGCGATCGTGGCCGCGCCGTTTCTTGGGGGCTGGATATTGGACTTTGCCAGTTGGCGCTGGATATTCCTTATCAATGTCCCGCTGGTTATCACGTGCTTTGCCCTCGCGTTTGTAGCGGTGAAGGAAACGAAAGACAGCAGCCCGCGCAAGATCGACTGGATTGGCGCGCTGCTGGTTTCGGCCGGGCTTGCCGGCATGACCTACGGGCTGATCGAGGGGCCGCCGCAGCACTGGGCGCCCGTGACGGTCGCGTCGCTTGTCGTGGGTGTCATTATCAGCGTTTTATTCGTGGCATACGAGCGCCGGGCGCGTGACCCGATGGTGAAGCTGGCGCTGTTCAAATCGCGCAATTTTACCGGCTCGAATATCATGACGTTTTTGATGTACGGCGCGCTGAGCGGCTTTACGTTCGCGCTGGTGATTTACTTGCAGACGCATCTGCATTACTCGGCACTGGAGGCCGGGCTGAGCCTGTTGCCAATCAGCGTTTGCATGATGCTGTTCGCTGGGCGCGTGGGCAAGCTTTCGGCGCAATACGGGCCACGGCTTTTTATGACGGCCGGACCGCTGCTGGCGGGCGTCGGCATGGCGTTTCTTTACTTTTTGCGCCCCGGCGACAGTTACGCGCTGGGCGTGCTTCCTGGTGTACTGCTATTCAGCGCGGGCCTGGTGCTGATGGTGTCGCCGCTGACGACCACGGTAATGATGTCGGTGAGTGAGACGAGCTCGGGCATTGCTTCGGGGATAAACAACGCGGTATCGCGCGTGGCCGGGCTGATCGTGGTTGCTCTTTTAGGGCTTCTGGGGGCGGCGCACGCGTATGAATTTTCGATGGCGCTGTGTGCCGTTTTGGCGCTTATGGGCGGGATTATCTCATTCGTTATTATTCGCAACCCATATAAAAAGCACGTATCACTACCTGACATAACGCCGAGGTAATTGCAAAATTAATAGATTTATGATATAAATATCAATGGTGCGCTATTCTGCGCATATGGTAGATAGCCTGGAGAAAAAAAGGGGGGGCAGTGTGATGAGGCGCTCTTTCCTCGTCGCCCTCGTGGCCGCCTGTGTGGCGGTCGTGTGGTTCATCCTCGCGGTTTTCAGCGGGGATGGAAAGTTCTTGGCGGTGCTTGCGCTTGTGTTCGTGAGCTTCTGGGTCATCGGACAGACGGCGCGACGCGCCCCGGCGCGCTGGGATGATATGATCGCGACAGCCGCACTCGCGGGTGTAGCTTTCGTGCTCATTGTCGTCTACGCCTGAGTTCGGCTCCGCGCAGACCGGGTGTGTCTGCGCGGAGCCGCCCGCCAGTGCTATCTACCATACCCACCCTCTCGCTTTAAGCGGGATTTTTTGCTACTATAATAGATATGAAATTAGAACTTATTACCTTGCTTGGCAAAAAAGTTGACCAAGACGTTTACGAAGTAATCATCCCCACCTCCGCGGGGGAGATCGCGGTATTTCCGAGCCACGAACCGTTGGTGACCATTGCCGTGCCGGGCGCTATTGCCGTGCGCTACAAAAAAGACGACCCTGACAGCAAGCTCGACTTTTTCGCTATTAGCGGCGGCGTGGTTGAAATATCGCAAGAGAAAGTCCGCGTGCTCGTAGACGAAGCCGACCACGGCGAAGATATCATTGAGGCGGAAAGCAAGGCCGCGCTTGAGCGTGCCATCGCGCTTCGCGACAACGCCAAAGACCAAGTGGAACTAGAGAAAGCCCACCAGTTGGTCGATCGCCACTCGGTCAGGCTGAAGGTTGCGGATCTGCGTCGCCGGCATCGTCGGTAGGCCGCACGCGTTTGTTTGATTCGAGGCCGGGCATTTGCCCGGCTTCTTCTTCACGTTGGCGCTCTAGCGCAACTATCATGGAGTTTACGGCAAATGTGACACTATCGACGATCAAGGCCTGTAGCGTCGGCCAGTACGCCTCTCCTTGCATGATCATACTTCTGGCGTCGATAGCCGCACGCCGTAGCACCTCGTTGGCAAGTACCGGATTCGTGTCGGCGAACCTTTTCCACATCGCCCTGGTTTCACTTTCCATAATATCGTCGAGCACAAGCTTAAGAATGTCAGATTCTGTGACTCTTGGAAGTGTTGGATAATGTTCCGAATCCGTCATCTGCTTTAATTATAGCAAAAGATACCAGCAGTAGCGTACTTGGCTGTTTTACATACGGCATATGTAGTGTGTTTACAAAAATATTCATAGTTATACAATCAGGTAAGGTAAAAGTACAAAAGAGGAATATATGACGCACTCAGCGGAGAATTTGAATATGACTTTAACACACGAAACCGAAACGAAACCGAAGACATTCTATCTTGGAACTTTGAAAGATTTTGGCCTTGGTAATCCGGAAGGTATCCCAAGCTCGTTGGCTGAAGCGACTGATGCTGAGCGAATGGAGTACGTAGATAAACTCGTCAAGACGGTCACGGACGTTACCGACCTGGTGCATTTCTCGTGCATCGACGGACGCGAATGCCTATGCAACGCCGACGGCTCTGAAACGGAAGAACGCCGCCATCAAACTGGCGGTGGCGCCACCGTGGAGGTTGCCATGTACAGCGGAGCCGCGCTACTTGGTACTATCGAGGGTGACGGCACGGTCGCCGACGTCGTGAATCGTGTCGAAAGTGAACTTGAAGACGCGACTGGCGTGAAGCGATCGGCCCACCTTGGCGGTTGCGGTAGTGCCGGGGGTGCTATTCCCGATGCTGAGGCAGTAGCTGGTAATCCGGCAATCATGAATGCGACAGAAGCCGTGATGAGCCACCCCGATGTTGTTGGCTTCACGAACCTTCCCTATTCATCTAAAGCTGGCGAGGCGGTGCGCGAGGGGGCGGGCAAGACGGCCGAGTGGCTGAAGGCTGGCGGCTGGGACGGCGCCAAGTACGTAGAAGGCGTAAAGAAAGACGAACCGGCGGGCGTGGAAGACTTAGTGGCGGCCCATGATAAATTCCATGGTCACGAAGAGCCGGCGACGGTCTTAGTGATTAGCCGTAGCGGAACGAAAACGCTTTCTAAAAAGAAGATGAAAGAAATGGGTGTTAAGCCGCCGTTTATCGTTAATCTCGACGCTTCTCTTGAGGAAGCGGAATTCCTGGGCGGTCCGGCAGGAAAAGAAGGCGTGACGCGGGCTTTTACGGCGAACGTCGCCAAGCACTTGGCTGTCGGCTCACGCCTGACGCACGTTGACTCTCCTGTCTTCCTGATGGTTATTGACTAGTGGGTCTTGGTAAAAATAACGCGCGGCGTGCAAGGCGCGTTATTTTTGTTTGTCAGGGCTATTTAGGATATTGCGGACTTCCTGGGTGTTTTTTGTCTGCATCAGCTGCTCGCGCAGTTCGCTGGCACCGGGAAATTCGCGGACGTAGATTTTGAAGAAGCGTTTGAGCGGCTCGAAGCGGCGGGGTTCGAGTTCCTGGTTGTATTTGTCGAATAGGTCGAGGTGGAGGCGGAGGAGGGCTAAGAGCTCTTCTTTGGTGCGTGCCGTCACTCGTTCTTCAAGGGCGAACGGGTCGTGAAAGACCCCCCGCCCTATCATAATGCCGTCTACCCCGTACTTTTCGGCTAGCTCCAGCCCGTGCGCGCGGTCGCGGATGTCGCCGTTTATGGTGAGGAGCGTCCCGGGCGCTATTTCGTTGCGCAGCTTGACGATTTCCGGAATCAGCTCGTAGTGGGCGCCGACTTTGCTCATTTCTTTGCGGGTGCGCAGGTGGATGGTGAGGTTGGCGATATCTTGCCGTAGAAGGTGCGCCAGCCAGTCATGCCATTCATCGGTAGAGCTATAGCCCAGCCGCGTTTTAACGCTTACCGGCAGGCCGCCCTCTTTCGCGCCGGCAATAAGTTCGGCGGCCGTTTCTGGCCGGCGGATAAGCCCGCTGCCAAAGCCACGCGGCGCGACATTGGGTGCCGGGCAACCCATGTTGATATCGATGCCGGCAAAGCCGCGCTCTTTCATGCCGCGTGCCATCTGCGCGAAATAGTCCGGCCTGTCGCCCCAAATATGCGCGACTATCGGCTGCTCGTCGGCGGTAAATTCCAGCCGGCCGCGCGTACTGTGCTCGCCTTTCGGGCTGCAGTAGCTGGCGCTATTGGTAAACTCGGTGAAGAAAACGTCCGGCCGGGCCGCTGCCGCGATGACATGGCGAAAAACCACGTCGGTCACGGCCTCCATTGGGGCCAAGATGAAAAATGGGCGTGGTAGGTCGTGCCAGAAATCGCTCATATGTATTACTTCTATTATCTCACGGCTTGGGTGAGAATGAAACTCGCCTCACACTTGCCACAACCGGGGTTATGGGAAATGTGAGACGGACAGGAATGATGCCCGCCGGAGGGGCCGGTGCAGGCCGGCCCCTCCCTGTGTAGCGTCAGCTCAGGACGCCCCAACTTCCGCTGTCATCGGTGGCATCGTCGACGATCGACTGCTTTGCGTTCAGGACACTCTTGAGTCGCTGAACGGTGGCATCGGTGTCGGGATTGCCACCACTTTGGCGGCAGGCACGGACGGCGTTTTCGTAGTTGGTGCGAGCCTTATTCCGCTCGGTAACCTGGTTGCTTGGCAAAGCAACCACACCTCCTCTTTTTTGTCGAAAATCGAACGAGATAGACCCGGGTGGGCTGCAGGTTGACAGCGGGGCGCCAACCGCATACAGCCCACCCGGGGCGGGCGCGCTCCACGTGGGATCCTGACGGTCCGGGCTCCCTATGCGGACCGCCGGATGCAGAAACCACGTGGAGCGGCCCTGGCAAGAGGACGGCTTGGGTTCTATGGGGGAAGAAACCCAAGCCGCCCCGGTTGGGCAAGGCGACCCCACACGGGGCGGGAAC